>JAKSJY010000063.1 GCA_024402025.1 Bacteroidales bacterium | reverse complement strand
CGAGGCGGCTCCTTCGCTGCGCTCCGCCGGGAACCTTCGGCTCCGGCGTCCCTCCAACCCCTTCCAGGTCCTGACCTCTATGCAACAGGATTGACCCGAAGGACGACAAAAGTAAATAATTCTCAGAGCCAAAACACAGGATTATACCTTATGCCCCGGAATTTAGGGGACAAAAAAGCGGGCGACAGATGTCGTCCGCTTTTGAAGCTCCCCCTCGGGGACTTGAACCCAGGACCCCCTGATTAACAGTCAGGTGCTCTAACCAACTGAGCTAAGGAGGAATATGTAGCCCTTTCTTGCGATTGGGATTGCAAATGTACTACAAATTTGAAGAATCACAAATTTTTTTTGAACTAAAATGACTCCCCGCGCTGCGGAGGGCAGTGAAACAGTATCCCTTGGGGAGCTTTCCTCCCTGTGCCGCATCGCATATCCATTCCGGAATGAAGATCTTTACTGTTTCCGTCTCCCGGCATCCGAGAGTCCCGGTCTTGGCGTATCCTTTCAGTTCCAGGGCCGGCCTCCCTTCTGCGGGGAGGTATTCCTCGTCGGCAGGATGCGCAAGGTAGATCTCCACTACATCCTTTCCTTCGCGGCTGCCAATGTTCTTTACCTTCACGCTGACTTCCCATCCGCCCGCAACCTTTCTGGTTGCCGGCTCGCTCCATTCGAAGTCCGTGTAGCTCAGTCCGTATCCGAACGGGTAGCTTACTTCCTGCCCGACACTGGAGTGGTATCTGTATCCAACGAAGATGTCCTCCTCGTAGAGAGTGTAGTCTATGTTTTTTACGTCATTTCTCACGACTCCGTCATAGAAATTCCTGTAGAAGGAATAGTTTGCGGCCTTGTCCGCCAGAATCTGGGGGAAGTTGCGGCTGCTGGGCTCGTCCTCCCAGCGTATCGGGAGAGTGAGGGGAAGCCTTCCGCTGGGATTGACCCGTCCGCACAGAATGTCCGCAACGGCGCGGCTTCCGTCCTGGCCCGGCAGGTAGCATATCAGGATATCATCCACCTTGTCCTTCCAGGAAGCCGTCTCCACGGCTCCGCATACGTTCAGCAGCACTGTCACCGTCTTGCCTTCGGAGTGGAATGCCTCAGCTACGCAGTCGATGAGATCCATCTCGCCTGACGACAGGTAGAAACTTGTGGCCGCCAGCCTGTCCTTGGACTCGCCGGAAACGCGTGTCAGCGTAATCACGGCAGTCTGCGCCCTCTTTGCGGCGTTTTCCACCAGCTCGCGGTTCAGCGCTTCGAGCGGTCTTTCCTTCTCCAAGAACCACAGATTCAAGCCGGCCTCCGTATCGATGTTGCGGCAACGCACTGCCTCGAGTTTCATAAACTCACTATAATATTCATCGACGGCGCCGTCAAGCTTGAAGCCTCCTTGCGAAAGCGCGTCCCTGAGGTCGATGATATAGGGTCTGTGCACATCCCCGGAGCCGGTACCTCCTGCCACGAAGTCATACGAGCCTACCCCGAACAGGGCCACGCCGGTCCCTTCCGCATACGGCAGCGCCGTGCGCTTCAGCAGCACCGTTCCTTCTTCCGCAGCCTCGCGTCCGACAAGGGCGTGGGATGCCAGGTCGGGCTTGTCGGAATATTTGTATCCCTTGAAAGTGGGGGTCTTTACTATGAGTTCCAGCACCCTGCCGACGCAGGCGTCAAGGTCCTTCTCGTCCAGCCTTCCGTCGCGTACCGCACGGACGATTTCGTCGCACCAGTACTGACCTCCCGGCTGTATCATATCATTGCCCGAGGAGATGATCTTCTCCGCTCTGTATCCGCCGCCCCAGTCGGTCATCACGCATCCCTCGAATCCCCAGTCCCCGCGCAGCTTGTCGCTGATGAGCCACTTGTTCTCCGCGGCCTGGATTCCGTTGATGCAGTTGTAGGATGTCATCACCGTCCAGGGTTGCGATTCCTTCACCGCAATCTCGAAAACCCTGAGGTAGATTTCGCTCATCGCCCTGTCGGAGACTATGGAATTGCAGATGAGCCTGTTGGTCTCCTGGTTGTTGAGGGCGAAATGCTTTATGCAGGTGCCCACTCCCTGGCTCTGGACTCCGGAGATGAAGGCCGCAGCCGTCCTTCCGGCCAGCAGGGGATCCTCCGAATAGTATTCGAAATTCCTTCCGCACATCGAGTTGCGATGGATGTTCGCTCCCGGAGCGAGCAGTACGTCCACCCCGTATTCCAGCACTTCGTTCCCCATTGCCTGTCCCACCTTTCCGACGACATCCCTGTTCCAGGTCGATGCCATCATCATTCCGATGGGAAAGCCCGTGCAGTAATAGGTCTGCTCGTCTCCGTCCCTTGTCGGGTTGATTCTGAGTCCCGCAGGACCGTCCGCAAGAGTGATGGACGGAATTCCGAGTCTGGGAATCGGACAGGTGGCACCGGCGGCTCCGGATACTTTTTCCACTTTGAATCCCACAACCAGCATTGCCTTTTCCTCGAGGGTCAGGGCCTTGACGGTCTCGGGAATGTTGTTTTCGCTCAACTTCAAATCTTTTGCATTCAGGACAATTCCTGCAAGGACGGGCAGGACAAGTACGATGATTTTCTTCATAGGAGTGTTGTTTGAGCACAAATTTAACACAAATTCTGCAATATTTTTGATTATATTTGCGGATATGGACGTGAAACTTCTTTCGAAAATGGTCCTTGAACTCGCCGTGGACCACGACGAAATCGGGATGCCCGGATTCGGCTCATTCAAGGCCGAGATAGTTCCGGCATTCTTTTCGGACAAGGGCTATACCATCAACCCCCCGTTCCGCCGGCTGGCTTTTTCCCAGGGAGAGACTGCAGACGCCAGCCTCGTGGATTTCTACGCCGCGCAGAACGGCATCAAAAAAGAAGATTCCCAAAGCATACTCGAGTCTTTCTTCAAGGACCTGACCAAGCAGATTGTCGAGACCAAGGATGTCAGGGTTCCGGGACTCGGACGCTTCCGCGCGATGTCGGGCGGCAAACTCCTTTTCGTGTGCGACCCCGAGCTCAACGTCTATCCTGACGGCTTCGGCCTCGAACCCATCTCCCTCAGGAATACCAGACCAGACTCCTCCCCGGATCCGCAACCGTCCCCACGGGTGGAACCGGTATCCGCTCCGGCTTCCGCACCCGCGTCGGAACCTGAACCTGCACCTGCACCCGCAGCCGGGCAGGCCGACGCGCCGCACCCGCGCCGCCGCGCGCTCGTCGCAGTGCTCGTCATACTTGCCGTCCTGCTCCTCGCCGCCGCAGCGCTCAGGCTTATGGGAACGTACTTCCCCGAGCTGATAGACAAGATACTGTACACCCCGGAGGAACTCCAAATACTTTACCGCTGATGATAGAGTTGGTGTATCCCTTGGATCCGGCCCCTCTTGCGGGCCCCGCGGCCGCGGCATCCGAGATGCTGCCGATAGTCGAGGTCAACGGGATGGTCGTCGGCCGCTCAAGCCGGGAGTGGTGCCACTGCTCGGAAGAGAAACCGCTTCACCCCGTGGTGCACCTCTATGTCGTGGACAGGTTCTCAAGGTGGTATCTCCAGCACCGGGGCCCTCAGGTAGGAACATTCCCGGGAAAGTGGGACATGGCTGCAGGGGGCCACGTGGGATATGGTGAAATGTATGAAGAGTCTCTCTACAGGGAGGCAGGAGAAGAACTCTCCCTCTTCGATTTCACTCCCCAGTACCTCGACAACTACCTCTGCGACTTCGAAGACCAGAGCGAACTGGTGAACGTCTATGCCGCCATCGGCGCATTCGACCCTCATCCCGACAATTTCGAGGTGCAGGAAGGCAGATGGTGGACAATGGAGGAGATCGAAGCCTCGCTCGGAACGGGAGTGTTCACTCCGACCTTCGAGTCCGAATACAAGACCTATCGCGAACGTATATTGGCAATGCTGTAATGGACGAAATTTCCAAATTCATACAGGACCAGCTCTCCGTCTGGACTCTGGCCGCGTCAAACTTCCGTTCCCTCAAGAGCGCGCAGACCAGGGAGATGGAAGTGGGGGGACTGAAGGTCAGGATACAGCACAATCCCTGCCGGATAAGTTCCACCACTGCGGATGTCTCCCCTGAAGTGATAGCCGCAAGGAAATGCTTCCTCTGCGTCGAGAACCGTCCCAAGGAACAGTTCCACCTGAAATTCGAAGGACGCAAGCGCCGTTCGTACAATATCCAGGTCAATCCCTACCCGATTTTTCCGTCCCATCTCGTAATCGCGAGGGACATCCATACTCCGCAGAGCATCTGGCACTATTTCGTCGACATGATGGACCTGGCACGCAAATACCCGGATTTCCTCGTATTCTACAACGGGCCGCACAGCGGGGCCTCCGCTCCGGACCATATGCATTTCCAGGCCTGCCCGAAGGATATGATGCCGCTCCAGGTAGCGGTGGACGAATTCCTTTCGAAGGAAGAAACTCCTCTGACCACGCTCCAGGATGCCAGGCTCTACCATTTCCCCGGCTTCTGCCGCGGGGTGTACGCCCTTGCCGCAAAGACTCCGAAGTCGCTTGCGAAACTCTTCTACCTTCTGGCGGACAGCGCACCGATGGTGGATGGGGAAGACGAGCCGAGGCTGAATATGTTCGCATACTGCGGAGGCGGGGAATACCGCTGCATAGTGGTCCTGCGCTCACAGTCCCATTCTCACCACTATTCCTCCGAAGGGGAAGACCATCTGACGATGGCTCCGGGCGCTGCTGATATGGCCGGCGTGCTGGTATGCCCTTGCAGGGAGGATTTTGACAAACTGACTCCCGAACTGCTTTCGGAGATGATAGCCGAGGTCACGCTGTCCGAACAGGACGAAGAAATGGTCGCGTGGAGGCTCTCAAGAAAGCAGCCCAAGCTTCAGGTGCCGGTGCTGAGCGCGGACGGGATGGTGTTCGAAATCATTTCGGACGGTGCCGGTCCGCAGAGCGTGTCGTTACGTGACGGCCGAATAGATTACGGAGGGGACCTGTATGACGAACTGTATTTCGATGCAGTCACCCGCTCGACCGTATTCGCCGAGCCGTCGTTCATCCTTCATTCCGGCAGCACCCTCAAGTTCGGCGGGGCCCTCAAGTTTGCGGTGGTGGACGGACGCCTTCAGGCGTACAACTACATCGGCATCGAGAACTACCTTCTCAGTACGATGTCCTCGAAACTGCCCGCTGACACATCACTCGAGGAGGCTTGCCGGGCCGTGATCGAGGAGCGCGCAAGGATAATGGCCGACCCGACCGGCTGCAAACCGTATACGGGTCTGACTTCTGACATCAACAGTACGGTCCGCAAGGCCGTCGATATAACCTGGGGCAAGGTCGAATGAAGATAGGCGTCATAGATTCGGGGCTTGGAGGACTCTCCGTGCTGAAGGAGCTTGTAAGAGTTCTTCCGGATGCGGAGTACATATACTATGCCGATTCCGCCAACATCCCATACGGGACGAAGACCCCCGAATTCATACGCCGGCGCACTGCGGAAATCGTTTCCGTGCTTGTAGGACGCGGAGTCGGTGCGGTGGTGGTGGCCTGCAACACGGCGACCGCCGCGGCAATCGCCAGCCTCAGGGAGGCATTTCCCATCCCGTTCGTGGGAATGGAGCCTGCGGTGAAACCGGCCGCGACCGGGACGGCCTGCGGTGTGGTGGGAGTGCTTGCCACTGCCGGGACCCTCGCCGCCTCCCGCTATCTGGATATGCGGGACAGGTACGCAGGGGGCGTCAGCGTCGTGGAACACGTGGGGGAAGGTTTCGTGGAACTGGTGGAGAGCGGGGAACTGGACGGCGAAAGGGCCTGCGAAGTGGTCGGAAAGAGTCTGCGTCCGCTGCTGGATGCTGGGGCCGACACCATAGTGCTGGGATGTACGCACTACCCGTTTCTGCTGCCTGTGATGCGCAGGATCGCCGGCCCGGAAGTGCGCTTCATAGACCCGGCGCCGGCGGTGGCAAGACAGCTGCTGAGAGTGCTCGGGAAGGAGATGGATGGAAAAGAAAATGCGGCCCCTGCGGACGTTACGCTGCTTTCGAGCGGTGACGCTGCGAACCTCAGGGCGCTGTGGAAAACTATAGAAAAATCAAGTTGCAGATGACTACAACTACCGAACAGATAAAGGATTTGCAGAAACGCTGCTCAGTGCTGGAGGGCTGCCTCCACATTGCGGAAAAGCGTGAGGATGTGGCTGGCAAGGAGAAGGAAAGCCAGGAGGCGGGATTCTGGGACGACCCCAAGTCCGCGGAGGCCTTCCTTAAGAAACTCAGCGGCATCAAGGCGTGGGTCGCGGCATTCGATGCGTTGAAAACGGCCGTGGATGACGTGGAGGTGCTCGAGGAACTGGACCCGGAGGGAGAGGACATCGACAGGGCCTATGCGCAGGCCGTGGAGAAACTCGAGGCGCTGGAACTGAAGAATATGCTCGGTGCGGAAGGAGACAGCCTCGTAGGTGGCTTTGAGGGTGTATATGAGATGGGGCGAGCGAAACGGCTACAGGATGACGGTGACCGAAAACCAGGAAGGGGATGAGGTCGGGATAAAGTCCTGCACCGTCGAATTCGAAGGCGACTTCGCATACGGATACCTCAAGGCCGAATCGGGAGTGCACAGGCTCGTGCGCATTTCCCCTTTCAACGCCCAGGGCAAGCGCCAGACGACCTTCAGCTCCGTGTTCATCTACCCTCTCGTGGACGACAGCATCAATATCGAAATCAACCCTTCGGACCTCGAGTGGGACACCTTCCGCTCCGGAGGCCACGGCGGCCAGAACGTGAACAAGGTGGAGACCGGAGTGCGCGTAAGGCACATTCCTACGGGAATTATGGTGGAGAACACCGAGACCCGTTCCCAGCAGGACAACAGACAGAACGCCCTGCGCATCCTCAAGTCAAGGCTCTACGACATCGAGCTGAAGAAACGCCAGGCCAAGCAGGCCGAGCTTGAAGGCCAGAAGAAGAGCATAGAGTGGGGAAGCCAGATACGCTCCTACACCCTGCACCCTTACAAGCTGGTCAAGGACCACCGCACGGGATATGAAACGGCCGACACCCAGGGGGTGCTGGACGGAGACATAAATGCGTTTATGAAAGAATTTTTAATGAACAACAAATAGATATGGCAGAATTCAAGTATGCGCCGATGTTCCAACTCGGCCCTGACACTACGGAGTATTATAAGATTCCCGGCTCGGAGCAGTATGTAAGTACTGCGCTCTTCGAGGGAAAGAAGATTCTGAAGATTCAGAAGGAGGCCCTTACCGTGATGGCCAACACGGCCTTCAGGGACGTCAGCTTCCTGCTTCGCCGCTCGCACAACGAGCAGGTCGCAAAGATTCTCTCCGACCCTGAGGCGTCCGAAAACGACAAGTACGTAGCCCTCACCTTCCTGCGCAACGCGGAGGTGGCCGCGAAGGGCAAGCTCCCTCTCTGCCAGGACACGGGTACCGCCATCATCCACGGCGAGAAGGGCCAGCAGGTATGGACGGGCTGCGACGACAAGGAGGCCCTTTCCGAAGGCGTCTTCAAGACCTATACCGAGGAGAATCTCCGCTACAGCCAGAACGCCCCTCTCGATATGTACAAGGAAGTCAACACCAAGTGCAACCTCCCCGCCCAGATCGACATCGATGCCGA
>JAKSJY010000062.1 GCA_024402025.1 Bacteroidales bacterium | reverse complement strand
TCAAGGGCATCGCTTCGATGCACTGCTCTGCGAACACCGATATGAACGGCGAGAACACCGCTATCTTCTTCGGTCTTTCCGGAACAGGCAAGACGACACTTTCCACAGACCCCAAGCGTCTGCTCATCGGCGATGACGAGCACGGCTGGGACGACACCGGAGTATTCAACCTCGAAGGAGGCTGCTACGCCAAGGTCATCAACCTCGACAAGGAAAGCGAACCTGACATTTACAACGCAATCCGCCGCGACGCGCTTCTCGAGAACGTAACCGTAAATGCTGAAGGAAAGATCGACTTCGCAGACAAGAAGGTTACTGAGAACACCCGCGTTTCCTATCCTATCTATCACATCAACAAGATTGTACGTCCCGCATCCGAGGGCCCCGCTGCAAAGCAGGTCATCTTCCTCTCCGCTGATGCATTCGGTGTACTTCCTCCGGTATCGATCCTTACCCCCGAGCAGACCAAGTACTACTTCCTCTCGGGATTCACCGCAAAACTTGCGGGTACCGAGCGCGGCATCACCGAGCCTACCCCTACATTCTCCGCTTGCTTCGGACAGGCATTCCTCGAGCTTCATCCTACAAAATACGCCGAGGAGCTTGTAAAGAAGATGGAGAAGAGCGGTGCCAAGGCATACCTCGTAAACACAGGATGGAATGGAACAGGAAAGCGTATCTCCATACGTGACACCCGCGGAATCATCGACGCAATCCTCAACGGAAGCATCGACAAGGCTGAGACCAAGACCATCCCTTACTTCAACTTCGCTGTACCTACGAAGCTTGAGGGAGTCGATACCGGCATTCTCGATCCTCGCGACACCTATAAGGATGCAGCAGAGTGGGAAGCAAAGGCAAAGGATCTCGCAGGACGCTTCGTAAAGAACTTCAAGAAGTACGAAGGCAACGAGGCCGGAAAGGCTCTCGTAGCTGCAGGCCCCAAGGCTGAGTAATACTTGAATCTGCAATATAGGAGTCCGACCGCAACAGGTTGGACTCTTTTTATGTCCTGTACGGAAATAGCCGGAGGCAGTGCGACCTCCGGCTATTCAATGGAATGTCAGACTCTGACTGACATTATAGTGATATCGTCATTCTGGTCGTTTTCGCCGGTAAAGTTCTTGATGGACTTGACAAGAGCATCCGTGAACACCTCGGAAGGAGTATCCGTAGGCAGACTCTCGCAGAAGTGCAGGAGCCTTTCCTCTCCGTACTGTTCCTTGTCGACAGCTTCAGCCTCCGTAACGCCATCGGTATAAATCACCAGACGCGAACCCTTCTCGACAGTGATGGACTCCTTCTCGTAAGCGAACTGGTCGTAGACGCCAGCCGCAAGATTCGCCTTCGAGTGCAGATACCTTGCGATACCGTCGGGAGAGATTACAATTATAGGATTATGTCCCGCATTGCAGAATACCAGTTCCCTGGTATCGAGATCCAGCCGACCGACGAACATAGTGATGAACATATTGCTCTCGTTACCCGAACAGAACGAGTTGTTGATACAGGAAACAATGCTGCTGGTGCTCATCGACATCTCCGAAACATAGTGGAACAGAGAACGCGAAATAGCCATATACAAAGCCGCGGGAACACCCTTTCCGGAAACGTCACCCACTGCGAAATACAGACATCTGTCAGCACGCAGAAAGTCATACATATCACCTCCGACCTCCTTTGCAGGCTTCAGTGTAGCGAACAGGTCGACCTCGTTGTCATTGATGAAGTCAGTGCTGAGCATCTGCTGCTGAATATCCCTCGCTACGGAAAGCTCGTTCTCAAAACGCTCGTTGACGGCAGTAGTGACGCGAAGTTGGGAGATGTAGTCGTTGATGGACTTGAGCATATTCCTGAGAGCTTCGTGGAGATGGAAGATTTCATTCGAACCCTCCGCCTTGGGAATCTCTATCTTGAAGTCACCCTTGGCAACGGTCTTGGTCATATATGTAACCTCCGTGATAGGAATGAGCGAACGGGAGATGATAGCCCTTGTAATGAAGAACAATACAAGAAGATCTCCGACAGCTATAAGGAGAAGAAGGAGCTGGAACTTGATCACCCCTCCGAAGATTTCCTCGGCAGGGCTGATGATTGCCGCGGACCATCCGGCACCCGAAGGTCCGTAAATGGCAAGGGCCTTCTGCGACCTGACCTCTCCTATGCCGCGTCCACCGCTCATCATCTTGCCTGCGAGCTCGGTGAACTTGCCGTCATTCCTCTCGACGGCCACGTCGGAAAGCCTCCTGAGAAGAAGCGTGCTGTCGGGATGGCTGGCGATGATTCCGTCAGGGCTGATGATAACCGAGTAGGAGCCCTCATAGAAAGACTCGTTCCTGAGGCGCGAAGTGATTTCATCCAGACCTATATGAACGTCAAGCTGTCCGAGGAAGGTGCCGTCCTCTCCTACAAGAGGGGAAGAAAAGGTCACCACCTTGCCGTATTTTTCGGAAAGATACGGGTCGGAGAACTTGGCATGTTTGACAGGCTCTCCAAAAATATATTTTGCAGGGGTGACTTCCGCGCCCACGACGATGTCGTTGTACTGGGCCATCTTTTCATTGACGGTTGAAAGCCAGGACTCATCCTTGCTGTTCCTGTTGACCTCGAGCTGCCAGGTGGCGAACTGAACCATAGGATTGACCTCGGAGAACATATCCTTGATGTCCTTGAGATACGTATCGAGGGAAGCGTCCGCATTCTGTTTGGCGGCATCCCTTACAACCCTTCCGGAAAACTCTATAATACCGAATATTCCTCCCAGCACGGCGATTGCGACTGCGAGGATGATCTTGTGAGAAAGTTCACTTGAAATGGATCTGCTGCTCATACTTTAATCCTGGTTATTTTGTCAGGGCCGGCAACTGGAGAGTAACGGCCTTTTCAATGATATCAATTACGAAATGTCTGGACGCCACAATCTCTCCGTCAACGCACAGGTAGATGATCGACTTCGAGGAGATGTCCACGTGTTTCGCCTCTCTGAACTTCATACGGCGGCGACAGAACTTGTTATGCACGTGCTCGCCTATTGCGAAATGCCTGTACATAAGAAGGAAGGCAAGCAGAGATGTACTCCTGGTGACCCCCACGTTCATAATGCCGTCGTCTATCTTCGCATCGGGGGCGCACTTGTAGTTCTGCCCGTAATAGCAGGCGTTGGCTATCGTGCAAAACATCGTCGTTCCCCTCGTAAGCCTCTCACCGTCGACCACTATGCGGTAGTTGTTGAAACGGTTGGTAAGAATGGACCTGACCGTACCCCTGAGGTAGGGCTTGTCCTTTCCGTCGAGGATATATTGGGCTCCGTAATGAGCCGCCATCGAGTCGAAACCAAGGTTGATGACGTTGATGGAATAGTCATTGTTGCACTTGATCACGTCCGACTGCACAGTCTCGCCGTTCACTATATCCTTAAGGGAACGGAAGTTCCTGCCGGGGAAGGTCAGCGTGAAATTGTTTCCTGCGCCATAGGCCATCAGTGCGACCCTCTTGTTCTTCGAACCGACGACGCCGTTTACCACCTCGCTCAGTGTTCCGGTTCCGCCGCAGGCGACGAAGCAGACCTCGTCCTCAGGGTGAAAATCACAATAGATGCGCACATACCGGGTGGCATCCCCTTCGCCGGTTGTGGAATAGATTTCGTAGCTGATTTTGACGTCTGCAATCTGCTTCCGGACTTCACTCAATATGAACGCCTTGTCGCTACGGCCGTTTACAACAAAAATATAATACATATAACTGAAATACTTCAGGGCAAAAATACTAATATTACACAACAAAAAGAAAGATTTTGCATCGCTCTTTTTATTATATTTGTAGGGATATGAGGGAACTTGATACCGACAGAATGTATCTTAGCGGAGTCGGCCCGAAAAGGGCTGAGCTTCTCAAAAGGGAATTGGGCATCAACACCCTCTCCGACCTCATCCACCTGTATCCTTTCAGGTACATCGACCGCAGCGGAATCCAGACCGTCGCCTCGGTGTCCGGAACGAACGCGTCAATCCAGATAAAAGGCACGGTGAAAAGCCGCACGCTGTACGGACCCCAGAGTTCCATCGTCCCCACGGATACGGAGAAGATTCATTTCAATGCCGCAAAGAGACTGTCCGTAATAGTCAAGGACGAAACAGGGGAAATGGAGATGGTCTTCTTCAAGGGAATAAAATGGAACTGGGAGAGGCTCCAGCCCGGACGCGTCTTCATCTTCTTCGGCAGACCCCAGGAGTTCAACGGCAGATTCAACATCGTCCACCCCGAAGTGGACGTGCCCCAGGAAGGCAATATGGGCCAGGGAGTGATGACCGGTGTATATCCGAGTACCGAAAAGCTGCGCAATTCCGGCATCACCGGGAAGATGATGTGCCGTCTGCAGAGCGCCGCCCTCAGCCTCTGCCTGCCTGAAATCACGGAGACCCTGCCCCAATACGTAATGAACGACAACGGGCTATGCCCGCTTCCATACGCAATAAAGAACATCCACTTCCCCACCGACGGCTACGCGCTGCAGAAGGCATCCTACCGCTTGAAATTCGAGGAACTGTTCCTTCTCCAACTCAGTCTTCTCAAGCAGAAATTCATACGTTCGCGCAACGAGAACGGCATCCCGATGCCCAAGGTCGGGCAGGATTTCAATGACTGCTACAACGCCCTTCCGTACAGACTGACCGGCGCCCAGCAGAGGGTCATCAAGGAAATACGCTCCGACCTGGTGAGCGGCCGCCAGATGAACCGCCTGCTCCAGGGAGACGTCGGCTCCGGGAAAACGATGGTAGCCGTGCTGAGTTGCCTTATCGCCATCGGCAACGGGTACCAGACCTGCATAATGGCGCCCACCGAGGTGCTCGCACAGCAGCATTTCGCAAACATCAGCCGGTACCTCATCCCCACCGGAGTCAGGTGCGCCCTGCTTACCGGCTCATCCACTGCCAAAGAGCGCCGCGAAATCCATTCCGGCCTCGAAGACGGCAGCATAGGTATCATAGTCGGCACCCACGCCCTGCTGGAAGACAACGTGAAGTTCCTCAGGCTCGGACTTGCCGTCATCGACGAGCAGCACCGCTTCGGCGTGGACCAGAGGGCCAGGCTTTGGTCGAAGGGACCCGGAGTGCCGCCGCACGTACTGGTGATGACCGCAACGCCCATCCCGAGAACGCTCGCGATGACGGTGTACGGCGACCTCGACGTGTCGGTGATAGATGAAATGCCGCCCGGACGCAAACCGGTGAAGACAATGCAGATAAACCCCTCGCGGAAGGTGGCGATGTTCAGGTTCATCAAGGACCAGATTGCGCTGGGGCGTCAGGTGTTCGTGGTCTATCCCCTGATTTTCGAAAGCGAGAAGATGGACCTGGAGAATCTCGAAAAAGGCTACGAAGAGATAGTGGAGAGATTCCCGCTGGAGGACGGGTACAAGGTCGCCATAGTGCACGGAGAGCAGACTCCCGAGCAGAAGAATTTCAATATGGACGCCTTCGCCGCGGGAAGGGCGCAGATACTGGTGTCCACGACCGTCATCGAGGTGGGGGTGGACGTGCCCAATGCAAGCGTGATGGTGATACAGTCGGCGCAGAGGTTCGGACTCAGCCAGCTGCACCAGCTCCGTGGAAGGGTCGGTCGCGGCGCGGACGAATCCTACTGCATACTGGTGAAGGACTACAAGGTATCGAAGGAGTCGCAGCAGAGGCTGGACTTGATGTGCAGCACGCAGGACGGCTTCGAGATCGCCGAAGAGGATATGAAGATGCGCGGCCCGGGCGACCTCGAGGGCACGCAGCAGAGCGGAATGCCCATAAGCCTCAACATCGCATCACTCTCGAAGGACGGACTCATCCTCAACCAGGCCCGGGAATATGCAAGAAAGGTACTCGCCGGGGACCCTACGCTCGAATCGAAGGAGAACGCGGCTCTGGTCAGCGAATTGAGAAAAGAGAAATACAACCCCAAGGATTACAGTAAAATAAGTTGAAATATGACAGCATTGGAAATTGCAAGGCAGTTCGCCATCAAAGGTGAGATCTCAGAGGTCAAGCCGCTTGGAGAAGGTTTCATCAACGACACCTTCAAAGTTTACACTAAGGGCAACGAAGCGCCCCAGTACATTCTTCAGAGGAAGAACCACATCGTCTTCCCGGACGTACCGGCGATGATGGACAACATCTACCGCGTCACGGAGCACATACGCACCAAGGTCGCCGACAAGGAGAGAGGCACCCTGACAATCGTCAAGGCCAATGACGGGAAGCTTTACTACAAGACCGAAGACGGCAACTTCTGGGCGGTATGCACCTTCATCCAGGGTTCAAAGTGCTATGACAGGGCCGATTCCCCGGAACTCGCGTACCAGGGCGGACGCGGGCTCGGACTCTTCCACTCGCAGGTGAACGACTTCACGGAGCCTCTCGCCGAAATCATCAAGGGCTTCCACAACATCAGGTGGCGTTTCACCCAGTGGGACGCGTCCGTCAAGGCTGACAAGGCAAGACGCGTGAAGGACCTCGCCGAGGAGATTTCCTGGATCGAGAGCCGCCGCGAGAAGATGCTCGCTTTCTGGGAGAAATTCGAAACGGGAGTATTCCCTACCAGGGTCACCCACAACGACACCAAGATCAGCAACTTCCTCTTCGACGACGAAAGCGGCGACCTTCTCTGCGCCATCGACCTCGACACCCTTATGAGCAGCACCGTGATGAATGACGTGGGCGACGCCCTCCGTTCGTACACCAACACCGGAGCCGAGGACGACCCGGATCTCGGAAAGGTAGGTATGTCGATGGAAATGTACAAGGCGTATATGGAAGGCTACCTCTCATATATGAAGGATACACTCACCAAGGCCGAGAAGGACAACCTCGCATTCAGCGGACTGTACATCACCTACGAGCAGGTGCTCCGCTTCCTGATGGACTACATCGACGGGGACACCTATTACAAGACAAAGTATCCGGAGCACAACCTGGTACGCACACGCGCCCAGTACAAGCTTCTCCAGAGTATGGAAAGCCAGCACACTGAGATGCAGAAATTCATCGATGAGATATGAAAAGACTGTTGATCCTTGCACTGATTATGGTTGCAGGCTGTGAAAAGGGGTACATCCCCCAGAGTGATATAACCGTCGGGGACGGAGTGATGACGCCGGAAACCCTTCTGAGTTTCGGACGCATCTCCAACCCCCAGGTATCCCCGGACGGCGGCAGGGTCCTCTACGGAGTCAGCTATATCTCCATCCCGGAGAACCGCAGCTGCAGGAACCTCATCCTCAGCGACATCGACGGAGGCAACAGAATCGAACTCACCCACTTCGGCAAGAGCGTCACCTGCGAAAGGTGGGCTCCTGACGGAAAGAGCATCTACTTCATCCAGAACGGCCAGCTCTACAAGGCGGCCTTCAAGGGCGACCGCCTCGGCAGGAAGCGTCTTCTTTCGGACATCCCCGCCGGCATAAGCGAATTCTCCCTCTCCCCCGACGGACTCTCGGTGCTCTACACTTCTACGGTCAAGGGCCCCGTCACCACCCCCTCCGACAGCGACCCCTCCCTCGACAAGGCTCAGGCATACGTTGCGCAGGACCTGATGTACCGCCACTGGGACCACTGGGTTACGGAAACCCCGCGAAGCTACGTAGTCT
>JAKSJY010000061.1 GCA_024402025.1 Bacteroidales bacterium | reverse complement strand
TGTTTCCAGGAGGAAGTGAGTCGACCATCCCGGCAAAAGATATCACGGAATCAAGCCAGTTCTGAATGGTGCCTTTGCGAAAATCCAGCCTCGGGCTTCCGACCCGGATAGTGTCGTTGTACGCTGAATACAGGCTGTCATGAATCTTGTCCTTGTCGTTGAAAAGGGAACCTGCCACGTATGGCCTGTCGATGTTTCCGTCAATGTATCCCAGCATCACTTCATCGCCCTTTTTCGGCTGGAAATGGACGGCTCCGGAAGATGATGCCAAAGGAGCCAGCACCCGAACCCAGGGCGAGCCTTTTTCAGTATAATTCTGCCAGGTATAACGCACTCTCACGCGCCCGATATAACGGGGGTCATTGTCCGCAGTCACAACGGCTATCTGGGGTGAGGCGGGGACGCTTTCAGCGCATTTATTGTATGGAGGGATATATCGGGGTACAGCGGATTGTTCCCCGGTTATGGTGATGCTTTGAGTCGGGACAAGTTCGAAGGCGGTAATGTCAGTGAGTACGTTATCATAATCGAGTCCGCCATTAACTATTCCCACCAGTTTTTTCGTTCTGAAATACTCCCCGGTACAGGAAACAACCCTGTATTCTTTACTGTCCAACTTGACTTTACTGCCCAACTTGATTTTCTTTTCTGTGGCGAAGTCGGTTATCACCCGGACACGGACCACCTCCCGCGCCGCTTTCATCTCCTTGTCGCGTATTTCCGCCAACTGCTTGTTCATTAATTTGCCGTACCTGTCCTGTTTTACATCGGCGAACTGGCTCACCTTGTTTGTTTCTCTTTGCTGTGATTCAATGGCTGTTTTCGGTGTTATGAAATCCCCCTTGAATTTGTCATTGACATAATTGGCTTCTTTTTTCCAAGAAGTAAGAAGGGTAGCCAAGTCAACACCGAAACCGAGAAGTTTCGTCGTGAAAGTATATGCTTCTCCAGCCACCAATTTACCCACCATAGGAAGCACGGAATCTTTCACCAACTCCGCAACGTCAGGCAAATAACGTTCACCAGTGAAACTGTCAGGCAAGTTAGTCTGGTCAAGCACATCGAAATACTCGTCAAATGCACCGAAATCCGAACAGGGCAAATCGGACGTAGACCAAATGTTTCTGTCCGTAGTGGAGGATAAATAGTTCCGGAAGCAATCCATAACTTGCAGGGAGGAATTGCCGAAACCGGGATATTCCTTGCTTAGTATGTTATCCGATATGTCGACGGCGGTACCGCCGGTGTCTAGGCCGAGCTTCAGTTTGCCGTCCTCAAAGTAGAGGAACTCGCCGCATCGGCAGGCAATCCTGGAGATAAAAGAGTAGAAATCCTCGTTGTACTGCACCCTATAGGGTTGGATGACTTCATGCCAAGTGGCTTTTGGCGGAGTGCTTGTGTCATTTACGCTATACGACAGCACCTGCAGCCTCTGTGCGTTGAATTCTTTGTTTGTATCCACGTCGAAAGTTACATTGCAGGCCTTCTGTGGGCCGTCTGTATTCCCAACCGTACCCAGCATCTCCTTGATGATGCCCTTCCCGAGCTGTTTGTTGAGATAGACCTTGTTGAATTTGTCGAGGGTGAGCAGTTTGTCCCGGCTGTACAAGGTAAGGAACACTGTACGTTCGGAATCTGCAAAGACAGGGTTGAAATAATAGACAAAATAGTCACTTGCTATCTCGTATGATACCTCCTGTTTTTCTTTTATTATCCCTTTTGGCTCTGATGTTCCTTTTGTCACTATTACAGACGATGTTACCGACAAACTGACCGTTTTTCCCTCGAAATCATTTTTGATGTCGGACAAACTTAGCTTTTTGTTGAGTACACTTACTTCCATATTGACGCAACAAGGAGAATAGAGCCGTTTCTCGTAGGAAAGGCTCTTGATTTGATAATCGGCGTTGTTGCTGTTGGTCTTTATGTCCAGATCCTGCTTGTTCCTTGCTTCTTTTATCGTCAATGTATAGTTCGTAGTCATAACCGTCTTTCATTATTCCTTAACCCTGAGGTCAGTGGTGTATCTCAAGTATTTTTTTCGTGTTGTTTTCCCTGCTGACGTAGATTATCTCGTGCAGGTGCATCTGCAGGTCGAGGAAAGTACTGGACTTGTCGCTTTCCACCACTTCAAACCGTTCCTGAGCTTCCACGACGTATGCCCAGAATACCGTCAGATTCCTGAAATCGATTAATTCAATGCCCTGAATGTCGCCGCCGAAGACAACGGAAAATGCGCTCGGCTCGCTTTCATTCATCTTTTCAAGGAACTGGCGGGCGTTGGACGTCTCTCCCAGTTCGATGGTCAGGTTCATCGTGGCAAAGGTTCGGTCGTAGGGTTCCCCGTTGTCATCGTGACTCCTTTCCAAGGTATATTCCATAGAGTGGATGGGGAACGGGTGCGAGAAGACCTTGAAGTCCCTTTCGCACAGGTCTCCCATATATAATCTGCTTTGCAGGTATCGTGTATCGCGGCTTTTCATACTATCCTTTTCTGACAGGTTATCTGCAATCCTTCGGTTGCCGTGCTTGTGGCTGAAAATTCCAGGAGTAGCCTTCTCCTGTGTCTTTCCGTGATGTCATAGCGCTCAATCAGGCTGTAACATCTGGCGTTCTCGAATTTCAGAGTCCGCCTGTGGATGGAGTCGTTCCGCAGCGTCTCCTCCATTTCGATGCATCCCTCCCGGCTCTCTTCATCGATGTACCATCCGTACAGGTCCAAATCCACGGACTCGGGCGCAATCACCTCGACCGTGTAGATGATGCAGCGAATGGCCGAGCCGGGGCGGATACCGCTGTATTCGCGTGAGAACTTGCTTGTTACGGAGATTGCAAGGTACTCCTTCTCGTATCTCTCGAGTGCGTTGTTTCCGAATTTCAGGTGTGCAAGTATTGCCATATCGCCATAAAACTTGAAAAAGCCCCGGCCTTCTGAAAGGCCGGAACTTTAAGATAAAAGAAAGGACAGGGAACTACTTCCAGTCATTTACGAAGGAGGCTCCTCCATTCTTGAATTCCTGACATACGATAGTGATTGTTTCCTGATCGCCGACACCTTCCTCCCAGGTCTCGTTGTAGTGGATGCAGTAGCAATTCTTGCCTTCCAAAGTCTTTTCGGCCTTGCCGTCGACGGTGTTGACGAATTCAATCTTCACATCCTTCGGCAAAGTGGGGTCCAGCATCCAGCCGATCAGTTGGTTGTTGCCGTCATTGAGGGCCTTTACAGTGATATCAATCAGGCCTCCGCGGGGAATTCCGGCGAGCTGCCCTTCCAGATCGGTCTTCCTTTCGAACTTGTATTTTACGGACAAAATTTCCCTGTCGGCGAAGCCGTCAATTTTCAGGGTAACGGGGGTTACATTACTTGCCATAATATCTTTATTTTAATTTGTTCGTTATTTCCATTGGTTCTCAAATTTCACGTTGCCGAAGGCTATCTCCTTGCAGGTGATTGTAATGACCTCCGTATGCATCTGCCCTTCGACCCACTCTTCGGTGTAATCGACGCAATATGCAGTCTTGAATTCAATGGTCTTCATCTGCTTGTTGGTCTTGGTCTCAAGGAAAGTAACCTTGCCGTCCTTGGGCAGGGACCTTTCAAGCATCCAGGCGCACAACTCGGAGTTGCCGTCGTTGAGAGCCTTGACTTTGAATTGGATGTGGCCTCCGCGGCAGATACCGCTCATCTGGCCTTCCTGGTCGGTTGCCTGGTCGAAATTATAGGTTATCTTCTGGACTTCTCTCTCCTGATAACCGTCAATGCTTAAAGTTACTGGTGTTGTTGCCATAATTTTTGATTATTTGTGATGTTTTACGTTTTACGTTTTTTCTGATGCTATTCCACCTGAGCGTCCTTGCTCTTCTTGTCTGCGCTGACCTTGATGATGAAGTTCTTCGCAGAGTAGAAGGGAGTGAGCGAAATGTCGCAGGTGATGCGCTTTGTCTCGGGATCCTGCTTGGGTTCCTTGATTTCGTAGTCCTGGAAGAGGTTGCCGTATCCCTTGTAGTCGTTGAGGAATGCCTGGAGTTTTGCCTTCAGATTCTTCGGGGAGTTGTACGGATCCCAGTTCTCGAGGGCCACTTCGTGAACGTAGTTCATAAGAACCTTCTTGACCCAGTCGAATACGCGGACGATGGGGTATTCCTTCATTGCGGTGAGGTCGCCGTTGTAGAGAGTGGTGTTGTTGAACGCCATCACCCGGCCTTCGGAATAGACCATAGGAACGACCTGATTGTCCATAAGGGCCGCGATTTCTGACTTGAGAAGGTCCACCTCGACACCCTTGACGCCGTCAAGAGTACCATATTTCTTTCCGCCGGCTCCCTGGGCCATATTGGCGCTCTCGTCATAGAGCTTGCCTGCAAGGGCTCCTGAAGGGCAGATGTAGAATGCCTTCTCGTCGGCCTCGTCAACCGACAGCTTCTCGGAGTCACGGCCGACAATCCAGTTGGCGGTCATCACGACGTTCATCAGTTCGGCGTCGCTGTCCTTGTACCATTCGGTGTTGGCCTGAAGGTCATCGAAGGAGTATTCCTGGGCGTGGTCGGTAATCAGCATCACCTTATATTTATAAGCCATCTTGGCCCATTGCAAAAGGGTGGGCTTGTCCTGGAATACGTTTCCGGGGATTACCACGAGACTGTATGCATCCTTGAGGGAAAGACGGTCGAAGCCGTTGCGGAGAAGGTTCTCCACTTCGCCAGCGAATCCTGATTCGGGATCGGCGATGTCTTCCTTGAATACGTTGATGATTCGGAGATTCTTCACCTTGTCGGTGTTCGCTGTCTTGAAGAATGAATCGAGTTCGCGGTATGAGCGCTCGAGGTCCTTCGTAGCATAGAGGGCGTCGGTGATGCCCTGCTTGAGCAAGGCGGTGTACTTCTGTTCCTTCTCCTTGCAGGAGTCGGCGAATTCGGTGGAAGTGCCGTGGCCTTCGTCAAGAAGCGCAAGCCAGGCCTTGATATCCTTGGCCAGTTCCTTGCGCTTGTCCTCAAATCGCTTGTCGTTGAGGAAAACGTTCTTGGTCGCCTTGTGGGCAGGATTCATATTGTCGGCATCGGGAAGGAATCCGCGGACGGCATTGAAGCCGCCGTATGCTTCGAGCAGTTTGGAAACGTCCGTTGCTGACTGTTTTTCTTGAGCGGGTTGCGATGCGGCCTCCTGGGCGGCGGCTGCACTCTGTTTCAGTTCGGTATCTGCCATATTCTTGATTTTTTAATTGTTTTCCAATTCTGCCAGCATAGCCTGAAGCATCTGCTTGAGTTCCTCCTTGGAGCCCTCGTTGCCGAGGATTTCGCGGAGCTTGCGGTTCTGTTCGATGCTCTTGCGAATCTTGACGTTGGTGTCGATGTTGGCCTTGACACCGGAAAGGAATTCACTGTTCTGAACCAGTCTGCCCTTTCCTCCGTCAGCTTCGAAATCGCGGATTTCGTTGAACTTGAGGACTTCGCTTACGGAACTTCCCTCTTCGTCGGTGAAATCTACGGAAACTTTCGGTTTGAAGTGGGCGAAAGCGTCTCCGATGTTCTGGATGTCCTGAACAAGTTCGGGATTGCCGGGCTCAGCCTCAGCGTTGAACTGATCGGCATACAATGTCTTGTTGTTGTCAATCGGGTTGACCTTCGCGCTGGACTCCTCGTCCGGAGCCATCGAGATGAAGTTTTCTTTCATTGCCATAGTAGTAACGGTTTTGAGTTGTTATTTTTTCTTTTTGCCTATGATTTCAAATGAGGGTGTGCCGTCCTCCCCGGCCGTGACCCTGACGGTGTCGCCGGAAGAGACCTTGCCGGATATTATCATCTTCGACAGCGGCTGACGGAGGTCCTTCCTGATGTTGCCGATGATGGGGCGGGCTCCGTACTGGGGATTGAACCCTTTCATTGCGATGCAGGTGAGAGTCCTGTCATCGATTTCGAGGTGGATGTTCTGCTCGTCAAGAAGCTTTTCGAGACCCTTGAGATGGATGCCGAATATCTTCGTGACGGTGCTTTCGCTGATGGGGGCGAAAGGAACGATTTCTGTCAGACGGGCGAGGAATTCCGGGCGGAAGTATCCCTGCATTATGTCCATCAGCTTGTTGTTCTCCGGAATCTCTCCGTTTTGGAAGGACTCGCTGATGAACTGGCTGCCGATGTTCGAAGTGAAGAGAAGCAGCGCGTTGGAGAAGTCTCCCACACGGCCGAGGCGGTCGTGGAGCTTTCCTTCGTCAAGAATCTGCAGGAACAGGTCGAAAACGGACTTGTGGGCTTTCTCGATTTCATCGAAAAGGACCACCGAATAGGGGGTCTGACGAATCTTGTTGACCAGAAGACCGCCCTCTTCATATCCCACGTAGCCCGGAGGCGCTCCGTAGAGCAATGCGACGGAGTGTTCCTCCTTGAATTCCGACATATCGAAACGTATCAGCGCGGACTCATCCCCGAAAAGGAACTGGGCCAGAGCCTTGGACAATTCCGTCTTTCCGGTTCCCGTGGGGCCGAGGAAGAAGAACGAGCCCATCGGCTGGCCTTTCTTGTTCAGTCCGGAACGTGACTCGAAGACGGAGTCGAGAACTTTCTTGATTGCGTGGTCCTGACCGACGACCCTGCCCTTGAGCGTATCCTCGGCACTCATCAGTTTGTCCCTCTCTCCAACCTGAACCTTGCCCATAGGGATTCCGGACTGCTTTGAAACTATATAATAGAGGTCCTCCGGATTGAGGGCGTGCTCTTTCCCGGGCTCATTGTCATTCGCGCTCTTAACGTGGACCATACCCTTGTCGAGAAGGCCGAAGGCGGAGTCGGGGAGAGCCCTTTCAGTCAGGAATCGCTTTGCGAGCCGGATGGATTCCTCCATCACCTCGTCATTCGCCTTGACCTTGTGGAACTCCTCGTATGCCGCGATTGCTCCCTTGAGAATCTCAAGGCAGTGTGAATCGTCAGGAGCGCTTTTCATCTGCCGTTCGAGCTTGCTTAGAATCTCCTTGTCGGTCTCGATGTTCTTGGTGAAACCTTCCACGCTTGCGGTGCAGAGAAGGCGGATGCCTCCTTTGGAGAGCTCGGACTTCAAGAGCGCGGAAGCCCCGAAGAGGCTGCCCTGCTTGTCGAAGAGCTTGTCGACCGCCTCGATTACGAGAACGGCGTCAGGGTTCTCCTTGACGGAATTCAGTATCTTCTTGAAGCGGTCCTCGACTTCCCCCTTGTATTGGGCGTCGGCTCCGAGGGCGACGAGGTCGAGGTCGTAGACTTTTGCATTCTCCAGATAGTGGGGAACCTTGCCGTCGGCAATCCTTGCCGCGAATGCGTTGATTAGCGATGTCTTTCCGACTCCCGCCTCTCCGATGACAATCACGTTGGCTTTGGTCATTCTGCCGAGAGTCTCGCATATCCTGTCCACCTCGTCTTCAAATCCTATTACGGCCGGAAGTTTGCCTGCCCTGGCTTCAGCCACCTTCTCGGTGCAGTATGCCGACAGTCCGTCACCGGACGTGCCTGATGAGGTGTTTTGGACGGCCGGGGAGATGGGGGTCTGTATTGACGGGTCGGCGGAACTGCCCATCTTTGAGCAGATTTCACCGGCGGACAAGGGGAGAGTCTTGAGCTGATCGAAGGAGAATCCCACTCCCGGAGTGACCAGCGATGCCAGCACGCATATAGGGTCAACTTCCTCAAGTCCGAACTTGAGCCGGTAATTCTCCGCCTCGTCGATGACCGCTTCGGACTCTTTCGACAAGTCGG
>JAKSJY010000060.1 GCA_024402025.1 Bacteroidales bacterium | reverse complement strand
TCTTGATTTTTCCCGATCCGGTAAGTGTAAAACGCTTTTTGGCACCGGAGTTGGTTTTAAGCTTTGCCATTGTTTGGTTGATAATTGATTAATAATAAATATTGTTTCCGTATCTCTACGGTTACTTTTTCTTCAAAGGCGCTATCATCATCGTCATTCGTTTTCCTTCTAGTACGGGCATGTTCTCGGCGTGTCCGTATTCCTCAAGCTCGACGGCGAAGCGAAGAAGCTGCTTCTCTCCCTGGTCCGCGAACATTATGCTGCGGCCGCGGAAGAAGATCGTAGCCTTGACCTTGGACCCTTCCTGGAGAAATTCCTGCGCATGCTTGAGCTTGAACTGGAAATCGTGCTCATCGGTATTGGGGCCGAAACGAAGTTCCTTGACAACCACCTTGGCAGCGTTGGACTTCATCTCCTTGGCCTTTTTCTTCTGCTGGTACAGGTACTTCTGGTAGTCCAGAATCTTGCACACAGGAGGATCCACCTTGGCACTTATCTCCACGAGATCCAAGTCCATCTGATCCGCAAGGGCAAGAGCCTTGAGTATCGGATATACACCCTGTTCGGGGATGTTGTCCCCGACAAGACGCACCTGCGGCGAAGTGATCTCGTCATTGATTCTAAGCTCGAACTCGTCCTTCTGCTGTTGACGAGGATCCGGTCTGCGTCCATTCTTCGGGCGCGGTCCCGAGGGCTTTGGTCTGTAAGGTGCAGGCATTTAAGCTAACTCTTCAGCAATAGCTGATTTAATATAATTAACAAACTGTTCGGCGGTCATCGAGCCCTGGTCAGCACCCTCGCGGCGCACTGATACGGTGCCTTCGGCAACCTCTTTCTCACCGACTATCACAAGGACGGGGACACGGAGCGCCGCGATGTCGCGGATTCTCTTGCCCAACGTCTCATTGCGGGAGTCTATTGAGGCGCGAATTTCGGAATTTTTCAGCAATTCGCAAACTTTTTCTGCATAATCCGCATATTTCTCGCTGACAGGCAATATCTTGACCTGGTCAGGGGACAGCCAGATAGGGAGATGGCCGGCAGTGTGCTCGAGCACGACGGCGGTGAAACGCTCGATGCTTCCGAACGGAGCACGGTGGATCATCACAGGTCGCTGCTTGTTTCCGTCAGCATCCGTAAACTCGAGCTGGAAACGCTCGGGAAGGTTGTAGTCCACCTGGATGGTGCCGAGCTGCCACTGGCGTCCGAGGGCATCCTTTACCATAAAGTCGAGCTTCGGACCGTAGAACGCAGCCTCTCCGAGTTCCACAACCGTCTTGAGGCCTTTCTTCTCGGCAGCGGTGATGATGGCGTTCTCGGCCTTGGCCCAGTTCTCGTCGGTTCCGATGTACTTCTCCTTGTTGTTGGGGTCGCGCAGTGAAACCTGAGCCATATATTCAGTCATCTTCAAAGTCCTGAAGACTTAAAGAATCAAATCGATAACTTTCTCGAACTCCTCCTGCAGCTGGTCGGGACGGCAGAAAAGATGCGCGTCGTCCTGCGTGAAGCTGCGCACACGGGTAAGTCCGTGAAGTTCGCCGCTCTGCTCATATCTGTACACGGTTCCGAATTCGGCGAGACGAAGGGGAAGGTCGCGGTACGAGCGGGGCGAGCTGCGGTAGATCTCGCAGTGGTGCGGGCAGTTCATGGGTTTCAGCATATATTCCTCTCCTTCCTGAGGAGTGTGAATAGGCTGGAACGAGTCCTTGCCGTATTTCGCATAGTGGCCGGAAGTGACGTAGAGGTCCTTCGCTCCGATATGGGGAGTGACGACCTGGAGATATCCGAGCTCTGCCTGCTTGCGGCGGAGGAAACTTTCGAGAGTGTAACGCATCTGCGCGCCGCGGGGCAGCCACAGAGGCAGTCCGAGACCTACGCGGGACGAGAAGGTGAAAAGTTCCATCTCCTTTCCGATCTTGCGGTGGTCGCGTTTCTTTGCCTCCTCGAGGAGTACGAGATACTCGTCGAGCATACTCTTCTTGGGGAAGGTCACGCCATATATTCGGGTGAGCTGCTCGCGATTCTGATCGCCCTTCCAGTATGCACCCGCTATGGCTGTGAGCTTGACGGCCTTGATGTCGTCAACGTGTTTGATATGGGGTCCGCGACAGAGGTCGGTAAAGTTTCCATTGGTATAGAAAGTGATTGTGCCGTCCTCGAGAGCCTCTATGAGTTCGCACTTGTAGGGGTCGCCCTTCTTCTTGAAATAGTCCAGCGCCTCAGCTTTGGAGACCTCCTTGCGTTCGAAGGTTTCCTTGGCCTTCGCCAATTCCATCATTTTGTCCTCGACAGCCTTGAGGTCCGATTCGCTGATCTGTCTGTCACCGAGGTCGACATCATAGTAGAAACCTGTTTCGACAGCAGGTCCGACACCGAATTTTACGCCCGGATAAAGGGCTTCGAGAGCCTCGGCCATAAGATGCGCGGATGAGTGCCAGAAAATCTTCCTGGCCTGCACGTCATCCCAAGGGAGGATGGATCCATCAGTAAATGCGAGAGTAAGCATATATGTTCTGTTATATATTTTCCAGGGGGGCAAAGATACAAAAAAATATCTATCTTTGTATCTATATGGAAAATATAGATTCTAAAATCATCCGGAGCGAAGCCGGGACCGCAGGTCTCGTGCTCGGTACGGTTTCCGGTGCGTACTGTTTCATCAGCTACGGGTGCCTCGGATTCCTCTCGGAGCATATGCTCGTGAACTGGCTCCTGTGGGGAGCGAAGACATTCGCCTGCATATACCTCCTTGCATATTTCATCAAGACCATCGGCACTCATTACAAGGGAGTGGACGTGCCTCAGGCCCGTTCGTTCGGGACACTTGTCGCGCTGTTCTCAGCCATCATTACGGCATTCTGCCAGTATGCGGCTCTCGAATGGTGCTTCCCCGACGTTTTCAAGACCGCTATCGACACGGCTCTGTCCTCGATGGGAGGGATGATGGATTCGAATTCGCTTGCCTCAATCGACGAGGCTCTTCCGAAACTGCCTGCCTTCTCGATGGGGCTCACTCTGGTATGGTGCTTCCTTTTCGGATGGATCGTCTCATCCATCGCGGCAGCCAACATTTACGGGAAAAAGAATCCGTTCGACGACAAGGACGACGATATAATATAGCATTCCATGAACATTTCCATAATAGTTCCGCTCCTGAACGAGCGCGAATCACTGAATGAGCTCGAGCAGAGGATAGCCTCAGTAATGGACGGGCACGGATATTCCTACGAGGTGATTTTCGTCGATGACGGGTCCACCGACGGTTCGTGGGACGAAATAGAATCGCTCGGCAGGAAGAACGCCTCCGTACACGGCATCAGGTTCAGACGCAACTATGGGAAATCCGCCGCGCTGTTCTGCGGTTTCCGCAGGGCTGAAGGCGATGTGGTGGTGACGATGGACGCCGATCTCCAGGACTTTCCGGAAGAGATTCCCGCGATGTACGAAATGATAGTCAGGGACGGACACGACATAGTGTCGGGGTGGACACAGCACAGGCAGGACAACGCCCTGACCAAGAACCTCCCCTCCAAGCTGTACAACGCGACCGCGCGCAGGATAACCGGCATCCGTCTCCACGATATGAACTGCGGGCTCAAAGCCTACAGGAAGGATGTCGTGAAAAGCATAGAAGTTTATGGGGAGATGCACAGATATATTCCCTATCTCGCGAAAAACGCCGGGTTCTGCGACATCACCGAGAAGCCCACTCAGCACGCCAAGCGCAAGTACGGCACGTCCAAATTCGGGATGAACCGCTTTGTCAACGGGTTCCTGGACCTCATCAGCCTGTGGTTCCTTTCCACCTTCGGAAAGAAGCCTATGCACTTTTTCGGATACAGCGGGATACTGATGTTCCTGGTCGGCTTTGTGATGACCATATGGATTATTGTGGCCAAACTCTGCGCCCAAGGCAACGGACTCCCCTACCGCCCCGTCACGGACCAGCCTCTTTTCTACCTGGCGCTCCTCGCCGTGGTCATCGGAGTGATCTTCTTCCTTGCAGGCTTCCTTGGAGAGATGATTTCCAGAAATTCCGCAAACCGCAACGACTACAACATTAAAACTGAAATATAAGTTATTATGAAACGCACGTTTATCGGGGCAATGATGCTGCTGGCTGCAGCGATAGCTTTCTCCTGTTGCGAGAAGCACGCGCCTGTCAACCCCACGCCGGGTCCGCAGACAGACACCACGCAAAAGGATACCACACAAAAGGATACCGTAAAGGTTAACCCGCTCATAGGCGTAGAGCCGCAATATGCCGAGGATGGCACAGGCACTGTCATCATCATCGGCGGCGGCGCGAGCGGCGTGAGCGCGGGCATCCAGGCTGCCAGGATGGGTGTCAAGACCACCATCATCGAGGAAAGCCCCTGGGTGGGCGGAATGCTCACCTCCTGCGGTGTCACCGCCACGGACGGCTGCGCCAACCTTCGCGGAGGCATCTTCAAGGAATTCTGCGACGCACTCGCGAACCACTACGGCAACTACTCCATCCTCGCATCGGGATGGGTAAGCAACGTGCTGTTCGAGCCAAAGGTAGGTGAGCAGATTTTCGAAAAACTGTGCGAAGCCGAGCCAAATCTCTCCATTGTCAGAAACACCAGATTCGAAAGCTGCAGAAAGCTTGACAAGGGCTGGGAGGTCAGCTGCACCGACGCTTCGGGAAGAACGGCCACATACAGTTGCGACGTCCTCATCGACGGCACGGAACTCGGCGACGTGGCGAAAGCCGCCGGAGTACGGTATCACGTCGGAATGGACTCTCCTTCCTACGGCAACGAGGCGATGGCCATAGGCCCAAATGACGTAGTGCAGGATATCACGATGGTGATGACCATAAAGAACTACGGCAAGGATGTAACCATTCCCAAACCCGATGGATACAATGCAGAACTGTACTACAACTGCTGTGCGAACAAGCACAACCGCAATGTCTCCGGAGGGAAGGACCTGATTACCGGCCAAAGCATCCAATCAGCCGAAATGATGATTACGTACGGAAAGACTCCCGGAGGAACCTATATGATAAACTGGCCCACTCACGGCAATGACTACTATGTGAACATGATCGAGATGGACCGTGCCGGAAGGGATGCGGAGATTGCCAAGGCCAAGAACGTCTCCCTGGGATTCCTGTATTTCATGCAGACCGAACTCGGGTTCAACACATACGGAATGTGCGACGACCAGTACCCCACCGAAGACAAGTTTCCTTTCTACCCATACCACCGCGAAAGCCGTCGTATCGAGGGCGAATATCTTTTCACTGTCAACGATGAGATGAACGCATTCGCCGTCCCGGCCCCAGGATACAGGACAGGCATCGCAGTCGGCGACTACCCTGTCGACCACCACCACCACGCATATGACAGATGGGCCGAAGTCGTCATCGATTTCCCGAAAATCAAGCCCTTCACAATCCCTCTCGGGTGTATGGTACCCCTTGGAGTGGACGACCTTATCGTTGCGGAGAAATCCATATCCGTGACGAACCTCGCCAACGGTTCGACCCGTCTTCAGCCGGTTTGCGTCGAACTCGGACAGGCAGCCGGAGCCCTTGCCGCTCTTTCCGTGAAATACGGCAAGCCTGTACGCGAGGTCGACATCCGCAAGGTCCAGAAACACCTGATGGAGAGCGGCGCGATGACCCAGCCCTACAGGGACTGTCTCTGTACCAACACGGACTTCTTCGGAGCCGTCCACAGGGTAGGTTGCACCGGAATACTACGTGGAAAATATGTGGCCGAGGGATGGTCGAACATCTGCACCTTCCGCATGGCCGACAAACTGACATACGCGGACCTCTATCTCGAAGACTATTACGGAATCCCCTACAACAGCAGTTCGGCTCAGATTAAGGATACGGAACTGAAGGACATCATCGAATCGGTTCTTGGAGAAGAGATCGAGGGCTGGTCGGCAAAGGGGAACCCCATCAGCAGGGCCGTCGCGGCTCAAAAGATAGACACCTATCTCAATCCTTTCTGGAGGGAAGTGGATTGGAAAGGAAATCTTGTCAAGGCAGAAAAATGAAGATAAACGCAATCCGTTTATTTTTCATCTCTGTGCTTGCCGCCACCGGCTGCGGATGCAGTTGTGATAATGCCGGACTGACATTGATTCCTCCGCAGGAAACCACGGACAAAGTGGTTCTCGACATCCGGGGAGGAATAAGGAACGACTCCGGAGCCGAACGCCGATACAAGGTCTGCGTAAGGTTCGATTCAGAAATTGTTGCACGCGAGTCAATCCGTATCCCGGCCGCAAGCGGGCATACTATGAGATTCGACCTGCCGCTGGAAGGCAGGGTCGGGGAGCATGAAGTGACAATGGTTGTTCGTAGCGGGCTGAGAGTGAATCGATATTCAAAGCCTTTGACAGTCATTGCATCGGACGTGCGCTCCACCCGCAGGATTGACGGAGCCTTTGCCGGCATCTACCACTGGAGCGAGCAGGAGGCGAAGATGTGGAACCCGGCCATCAAGACCCTGAATGCCACGCAGTGGCAGGAAATGGTACACTCGATGACAAAGCTTGGGATGAGGCTTATTATCGTGCAGGAGACCTGGCACAGCGAGGAGTACTGCGGGAAGCACGATATGGACGCCTCCGGCTACCGTGGAAAGGCATTCTATGATTCGCAGCTGTATCCTGCCCGGATGGAAGTCACCTGCCCGGACGCGCTTGAAGCTATTTTGGAACAGGCCGACAGGGAAGGAATGGATGTGCTTGCAGGAGTCGGGCTCTACGCCTGGTTCGACTATACCGCCGCGTCACTGCAGTGGCACAAAAATGTTGCCAAAGAGCTTTGGGAAAGATATGGCCACCACCCTTCTTTCTACGGATTCTATGTTTCCGAGGAAGGGATGGGAAGTCTTGACTGCTTCGAAACTGATCCTCTGCTCAAGCCTGTGCGCAAGCAGGAGATGATTTCATTCTATAAGGAATTCACCGCCTTCTGCCACGATATGGCACCTTCCAAACCGGTAATGGTCTGCCAGAACGGCTGGGGAATCGGAGAGTCCATGGAACTCTACCCCGGGTTCCTGTCCAATGTGGACATAAGCTGCCCCTTCGCTTTCAACAGGATGCCCGAAGGAGACCTTACGGGACTTGAAGCGGTAACCTTTCTGCAAAACACCTGCAATGAAGTGGGCTGTCACCTATGGTTCGACCTCGAGGCCTTCCTTTTCGATCCGGACGAGCAATACCTTATTCCCCGCCCCATATCTGAGATAAAGACCGACCTCCTGATGTTCGACAATTTCGAGAAGGTTGTCTGCTACCAGTATCCCGGAGTGTTCTCCGACCCCGAAGCATCCGTCCAGGTTGGAGAGAGTGCTACAGTGGAACTGTTCAACGATTACAAAGAATATCTGAAAACTCTTCTCAATGAGTAAAAAAGAAGAACGCCGGACTGATTTTCATCAATCCGGCGTTCCGAAAAGCGGCGGCGGCCTACTCTCCCACCTGGTGGGGCAGTACCATCGGCGTTAGTGTGCTTAACTTCTCTGTTCGGAATGGGAAGAGGTGGGTCCACACTGCTATAACCACCGCAGTATATTTCTGAGAGAGATCCGTTTGCAAAGAAGAAACTTGCACTGAAGAAAAGATTTTGGGCTATTAGTACCGGTCAGCTGAGTACATTGCTGCACTTACACTTCCGGCCTATCAACGTGGTAGTCTCCCACGACCCTTTAAGGAAGTCTCATCTTGAAGACGGCTTCGCGCTTAGATGCTTTCAGCGCTTAT
>JAKSJY010000006.1 GCA_024402025.1 Bacteroidales bacterium | reverse complement strand
AGTCCTACGGCAACTTCGGAATATGGCACAAGGATTCCGACCTGTATATCCTGGACCTTGCGAGCGGAGAGATCTCTCCCTGCACGGAGGCCAACAGCGCTGACGTGGACAGTTACCATTCCTGGAGTACCGACAGCCGCTGGGTGCTTTTCTCCAGCCGCAGGGATGACGGTCTGTACACCAGACTGTATATGGCCCACGTTGCGCAGGACGGCAGCGTCTCGAAGGCTTTCCTGCTTCCGCAAAGAAGGAGTTCCTATTACAAGGGCTTGTTGAAGTCATACAATATCCCCGAGTTCGTTGCCGGGAAGGTCGAGGCTGGAGGGTGCAGGATAGCACGCACCGCCAGACACGATTCCGGAGTGGACGTGACTTACGGCAAATAGAGATATGAAAGGTCCCGGAACTGTCGCTTTGGCTGCCGTCACGTTTCTGGTGTTTGCGGCGCTGATATCCGTAACCGACCCCTATGCGGCAAGATATCTCGAGCTCTGCGGGACTTTCTTTTATGAGCCGGTGTTCATACGCACCCAGCTGTTTCAGATGGGTGGGATTTCGACGCTGGTATCTTCGTTCATCACCCAGTTCTTTGCGGCGGGGTGGGTAGGGACGATTGTCTGTGCCGCGATGATGGCGGGAATCTCGCTGCTGTACGGCAGCGCACTTCCGGCGGCGGCCCTGGTGTTCCTGCTCTTCGGCACGGAGAATTGTTTTCCGTATATGACTTTCTTCCTGCTTTGCGGGATTGCGGTCCGTTGCATCCCGGGGAGATGGCGCATTGCGGGGATTGCCGTTGCGGGTGCTTATGCGAGGCTGGCGTTTGCGCCGCTGTTCTCCCAGGTGCAGGCTCCGGTGATGCTGTGGCTGCCGTGGGTGCTTGCGTCGGGCGCCTGGGTGGCGGAGATGGCTCCGTGGATCAGGCGACACCGCCGGGTCGTAGATGCTGTTGCCGCCGTAGGAGTGATGGTGCTGCTGAGGTGGACCGCAGTCCCGGATGAGGACGTTTTCTTCAAGAGGCTCGAATGCAATGCTGCGCAGGGGCGGTGGGAGAAGACGGTGAAGGTATGTGAAGTCAGTCCCTCGAGGATGGACAATCCGTTCTTTCAGAATTATTACCACCTTGCGACGGCGAAGCTCGGGCTCCTGACGGACAGGATGTTCAAGTTCGACATTTCAGACGAGTCCTGCCTGACCGTGCCTCCGGACAGGACGCTGCCGACGAGCATTGCGCTTGGGGAGATATACTGGTCGTGCGGCCTTGTGGCAAGGTCGATGCGGCACACGTTCGAGGCGGGGGAAATCCTGGGCGGATACTCCCCTTATCTGCTTGAGAGGCTGGCGGCAGAGAACATTGTGATGGGGTATGATGAGGTGGCGCGAAAATATGTGGACCTTCTGGGAAGGACGTTGCTGTACAGGCAGCGCGCGAAAAAGTACGCGGCCTTTATGGATGGGACGGGGAAGTTTCCAGAGATGGAGAGAATGATGAAGGCGGGGAGGGTGGCCGAAGGATTCTGTGCTCTGACGCACACGTTCGAGGAGGAACTTCGGCAGTTGTTGGAGGTATACCCGGAGAACAGGGTTGCGCAACAGTATCTTTTCTCGGAGCTGATACTGAAAAGGGATCTGGAGGGGTTCAAGTCCGCGCTGGACAGCCTTTGGAGCAAGGGTGTGCTCCCCTCGCCGCTCCCGGACGGGTTGCAGCGGACGGTCGTGACTTACGGAATCGCGGACTGGAAGGTGATGGAAAGATACGGCATATCCGAGAAGATCCTCTCCGAACTCGAAACATTCGCCTCTCACCCTGAAAGATTCAGGGAAACGGTGTGGTATTATCTTTTTTGCGTATCTTTGAACAAAGCTGAAAATCGATGAAACATATGCTGACTTTTTTGCTGATGTCCCTGATGACTTTCGCGTGCGCCACTCCCGTGACGCCCGATCCGAAACCGGAGGAGGAGACTCTTGAGATTCTCAGTTTCTGTGTCCCCGATTTCCCAACTGCAAAGGTGGAGATAGTTGACAGCGCCAATTACATCAACGTCACTCTTCCCGAAGGCAGTATAGTCGGAAAGGCAGCGGTGGAGTTCACGATGACGGAAGGAGCGAAGTCAAGGCCCGAAAGCGGAAGCGTCATTGACCTGGGGGACAATCCCCGGATTATTCTTTCTCTTCCTTCGGGCACGGCCAGAATCTACAGGATCAATGCCGCCGCAGCGAAATCCTCGGCCACCGGTTTCAAGTGGGTGAGTGTCGACGACTATCTGGTAAAGGGAGTGAAGACGGGATCCGAGATACTGTTCCAGCTCCCGTACGGGACTGACCTGAAGCATCTTTCCTTCAGCGTGCCTTCGGACAACGTCCTGAGTTTCGAGCCGGACATCACCGCCGGAATCGACGTTACTTCTCCCGTAAAGGTCAAGTTCATCGCGGAGAACGGAGTGACGTTCAGCGAATATACTTTCAAGGCGGAACTTTTCGCCAAGGACAGGGGAGTGCGCGGAGTTTACCTGCCATCCCCGGCGCACACGTCTTCATTCATGACCTATCAGTCCCTGTGCAGGAGTATAGACCTACTGCAGGAACTCAATTTCAACTGCCTGTTCGTAAGCGCCTGGGACAAGAGTTGCACGGCGTGGCCCAGTGAGGTCCTGCTTGCCAATTCGACCTATGCTTCCGCAGAGGCGGGGAATATGTATGCCAAGTATTCCGGCGGCAGCGGAGATGCTGTCGCGGATATGATTTCCGAGGCCCACAAGAGAGGCATCAAGGTAATCCTGTGGTTCGAATACGGGTTTATGCACAATGTGGGCAAGGTGGACTGGGAGGACCCCGTGCTTGCAAAGCATCCTGAGTGGATGGGTGTGAATTCGAACGGAGGGGACTGCAATTACAACAATACGGATTATTATCTCAACGGCTATGACCCCGCCGTTCAGAAATTCATGATAGACCTTATCTGCGAATCCGTAAGCAGGTATCCTGAACTGGATGGCATCGAGGGGGACGACCGGCTTCCGGCCATGCCCCGCAATTCGGGATACAACGAGGTGACACGGGAGGCGTACAAGGCCGACAAGGGCGCATATCCCCCTTCCGACTATCAGGATGCGCAGTGGGTAAGGTGGAGGCTTGACAATCTCAATGCCTTTGCCCGCTCTCTCGGCAAGGCGGTTCGCTCTGTCCGCAGTTCCTGTCTGGTGTGCTTCGCTCCGAACAAGTATCCGTGGTGCGAGGGTGTCCTGATGCAGGACTGGCCCCAGTGGGTGAACGATGGTGTCGCCGATATGGTGACAGTGCAGTGCTACGTCACGGCGAACTACGAAAAGGATGTGGATTCGCAGTTGCAGTATTTCCCCGACCGCCTGATGTTCAATCCTGCAATGATACTCAAGAACGGCGCCGCGTTGCTGCCGCTGCAACTTATCAGTGAAGAACTGACCCACAACCGCCGCAGCGGGACCGGTGGAGAATCCCAGTTCTGGTTTGACGGTCTTCTGGACAAGGATGTCCGGAAACTTTTCAAACTGTATTACAATTATCCGGTTGAATTTCCCTTTTAACAAGTCATATGATGAAAAAAACCTTACTGATTATCTTTTTTGTTCTCCTCGCCGCAGTGTGCAGAGCCGAGACCATCGACGGATGTGATGCCAGAGTGACCTACGTCGGGCGCACCTGCACTGAAGACGGGGCCGTTTTCTTTGATTGGAGCGCCACCACCGTCAAGGTGAAATTCACGGGGTCCGTTCTCAATCTGCACTGCGCGGACACTCACGCGGACTGGTTCAACGTCTGGATAGACAAGGAACCGTCAAAGCAGGAGGATGCGAGAATAAAGATATGCTCCCGCGACACCACCATCCAGCTTTTCAAGGGACGTCGCGCAACGCACGAGGTCATACTCCAGAAGAGGACCGAGGGAGAGCAGGGGACCGCATATTTCATCGGTTTCAGCACTGACGGAAAGTTCCTCCAGACCGCAGCCAAGCCCCGTATAATAGAATTCGTGGGAGACTCCTACACCTGCGGCTACGGCACGGAAGGCCTCTCGCGCGAATCGCCCTTCCTTCCCGAAGAGGAGAATCCTGCACTTACCTATGCGGCCGTGGTCAGCCGTTACTTCGGGGCTGAGGCCGTACATATCTCCCATTCCGGAAGGGGCGTCGCCCGTAATTACGGGGACTTCAACCAGCACGAAAGTATGGTAAGTCTCTACACCCAGACTTTCGACCAGTTCTGCACCGACAGGTGGACGCCTTCCTACAAGGCGGACGTCGTCGTCGTATTCCTCGGGACCAACGATTTCAGCATCGGCAAACAGCCGCTTCGCGAGTCCTGGAACGAGAAATTCTGCAAGTTGCTGCACGAGATCCGCGACTTCCATCCAGGAGTGCCGATCATCTGCCTTGCATCAACTGTCGGAGAAGATATGGACAGCTACGTCGAGAATGCGGTCCGCTTGAGCGGACTGCCGAACGTGAAGTGGTTCGCTCTCGAGCCCGGCATCCACAACGACAGCACTGACCTCGGCGCCGTATGGCACCCCAACTACAACGGACAGCGCAAGACCGCATTCAGCCTCATCCCGTACATAGCCACGGCGACCGGCTGGGAAATGTCCGACATCCCCGTAAAATAGAAATATAATTACAACACTGTATGAAACGAGTATTTTTCGCTTTTTTTGCGCTTTGTGCGCTGGTGTCCTGCACACCGAAGTATGACGTGCTTATCGTCGGAGGCGGAGCTTCCGGAACCGCCGCCGGCCTTCAGGCCGCGAGGATGGGCACTAAAACTATGATTGTCGAAGAGACTCCGTGGATCGGGGGAATGCTGACTGCGGCCGGAGTATCGGCGGTGGATGGCAACTACCGTCTGCGCGGAGGCATTTTCGGCGAGTTCCTGGATGCCCTTGCCGAGCACTACGGAGGGTATGACAAACTGAAGACGGGGTGGGTGAGCAACACCCTTTTCGAGCCCAGCGTCGGAGAAAGGATTTTCGAAGACTGGGTTGCTGCCGAGCCGAAACTGAAACTCGTCAAAGGTTACAGGATGGCATCCGTGCAGAAACTTGCGAAGGGATGGAAAGTCGCATTCGAGCCGATGTGCTGCTGCACGGAGCAGAAGCCATTCGAGGCAGTCTGCAAGGTGCTCATCGACGGTACGGAACTGGGTGACGTGGCAAAGGCCTGCGGAGTGAAATACCATATCGGATTCGACCCCAAGAGCTATACCGGAGAGGCACTTGCGCTCGAGCAGGGCAACGACCTCGTCCAGGACCTCACGATGGTGATGACCCTCAAGGATTACGGCCCGGATGCGGACATGACTATCCCGGAGCCCGAAGGATACGACAGAAACAACTACAACAACAGCTGCATAAACCAGTACAACACATATTTCGAGAAGGCGCAGAAACAGTGGCCTTCCGATTTCATGCTCGAGTACGGCCACCTTCCCAACGGGAAGTATATGATCAACTGGCCTGTGGAAGGCAATGACTTCTACGAGAACATCATCGAGATGTCCCGCGAGCAGAGGGATTCCGTGATTGCCGTGGCAAAGCAGCGCACGCTCGGATTCCTTTATTTCCTCCAGCACGACCTCGGCTACAGGAACCTCGGTCTTGCCGACGACGAATATCCTTCGAAGGACAAGCTTGCATTCTTCCCTTATCACCGCGAGAGCCGCCGCATCGAGGGCGAGCATCTTTTCATTCTCGACGAGGCTGCTGACCGTTATATGGACAACGCATACAGGACCGGTGTCGCGGTTGGGGACTATCCCGTCGACCACCATCACTATGCAAGCCCCCAGTGGAGGGAATTCTGCAAGTTCTGGTTCTCTCCCGTGCCTTCGTTCTCACTTTCCGCCGGATCCCTCATCCCTCTTGAAGTCGAGGATCTCGTCGTTGCGGAGAAGAGCGTATGCGTATCCAATCTCGTGAACGGAACGACCCGACTCCAGCCCGTCGTCCTTGAAATCGGTCAGACCGCCGGAGTTATCGCCTCGCTTGCCTGCAGGAACAGGTGCGCAGTGCGCGAAGTCGGGGTTCGTGAGATACAGAAGGAACTTCTTGCAGCCGGAGCGTATCTCCAGCCTTACCTCGACCTCAAGCCCGGCGAAGAAGGGTATCTTGAAATCCAGAGGGTGGGTTCGACCGGAATCCTTCGCGGAGAGGGCCGCAATGTTGCCTGGTCCAACGAGACCTGGTTCCATATCAGCGAGCCTCTCAAGTGGAGCGACCTCTATCTTGACGATTATTACGGAATCGCCCACTGCGACTGCGAGGGCATAGCGACGGTCGGCGAATTCGAGGAACTCCTCTCAAAGTGCGGAGCCGCTTCTACTGACACCGGCATCGGGGACAAGGGTGCGCAGATCACCCGTCTTCAGGCGGCCGTTGCAATAGACCATCTTCTCAATCCCTTCGAAAGGGCTGTCGATTTCCACGGAAATCTGAAATAGAAATCACCCAACCGCAGCACTGCGCTTTTGAAATCGGGTCGGAGATTTGCTCCGGGGACCCGGTTCTCAAAAGCGCAGTGTTGCGGTTGGGAAAGCTCCGGAACGAATCAGAAATAGGTCCTTTCGTGGCGGACCATCGAAAGGAAGATGAAAAGCATCACGGAGAAGGCGAGAAGCGATGAACCTCCGTAGCTGATGAAGGGAAGCGGGATACCGATCACGGGCATAAGACCTATGGTCATTCCGATGTTGATGGTCATATGCATGAAGATGCACGCCGCCACGCAGAAGCCGTATGCCCTGGTGAAAGGCTCGCGGCTGGAATCCGCAGCCTTGATGATTCTCCATATCATTATCGAGAACAGCAGGATGACTCCGAGGCAGCCGGCGAATCCCGCCTCTTCCCCGATTGTGCAGAAGATGAAATCCGTGCTCTGCTCCGGGACAAAACCGCAGGATGTCTGGGTCCCGTTTGTGAAGCCTTTGCCGAACAGACCCCCGGAGCCGATGGCAATCATCGACTGGTTCACGTTGTATCCTACGCCGGAAGGGTCTTCCTTGATGCCGAAAAGCACCTCGATTCTATTCTTCTGATAAGGTTTGAGGACCTTGTCGAATACGAAACTTGTGGAAAAGACCACCAATGCTCCGGCCGCGAGCAGACCGAGCGATGCCAGCAGAAGCTTCCTTTTTTCCGCTTTTCTCCTCACGACGGTCTTGCGGATGAAGATGTAATAGGCCAGAACAAGAACCGCCGCAGTTGAAAGCGCTACCCAAAGCGGTGTTATCAATGCCATTATGAACAGCAGGACCACCGCTCCGAACAAAGCGATCCACCAGCCCGACAATCCTTCGCGGTACAGCACGAAAAGGAAGCCCAGATAGACAAGGATGGTTCCTGTCTCCCCCTCGGCGAAAATGATGAGTGCGGGGATGGCAACGATGGCGGCAAGGATGAACTGCCCGTGCGAGCCGGCTCTGTTGAGGTTGGTCGAGCGCAGTTGGTGGGCAAGCAGGAGGGATGTGGTTATTTTGGAGAGTTCGGATGGCTGGAAACTTATGGGCCCGAGCTGGAACCAGGATTTGGAACCGTTGACGGTTGCTCCGAATATAAGCACCGCAAGCAGCATTAGGACCACCAGCAGATATGCCGGCGGGGAAATCACTTCCCACAGTTGCGGTCGGATGACAAACATAATCAGGCAGCCTGCGACAAGCGAGATGCCGAACCAAAGCAACTGTTTTCCGCTGCGCTCCCCCATATCGAAGATGGATGCGCCTTCGGAGGCGCTGGACGAGGAATAGATGCTCATCCATCCGATGACAAACAACAGGAAGTAGCATATCACTATCCCCCAGTCTATTGTCTTGTACCATTTTCTTCGTCCGTTCATCCCTTCTTTTTCGGTTTTTTAGGAACGTTGAGGAGGTTGGCTTCCCTGACCTGTTTCTCAAGCCATTCTCTGGAAGGGCTGATTTCTCCATTGAGGTACTTTTCCACCATCAGGGATGCGATAGGACAGGCCCAGGTGGCACCGAAACCTGCATTTTCAACATAGGCGGCCACCGCAATCTCCGGATTTTCACGTGGCGCGAAGCAGATGAACACCGAATGGTCGGCTCCGTGAGGGTTCTCCGCAGTCCCTGTCTTTCCGCAGATTTCAAGTCCCTTAACTGCGGCCAGAGAGGCCGTCGCCCCATATTCCACGGGTTTGTTCACGGCCATCCACATACCTTGCACCACGTTTTCGAACTGCTCTGGGGAGACTTCCGTATAATGCGGTGTGTTGTACCTTTCCGCAGTGTCGCGTATGATGTGCGGGGTGATGTACCATCCCCTGTTGGCGATGGTGGCTCCGAGATTGGCAATCTGCAGGGGAGTGACCCCAAGCTCTCCCTGTCCGATGGAAAGTGACACCACTGTCTCGAAACGCCAGTGGCCCTTGCCGTATATCTTGTTGTATCTTTCGGCCTTCGGAACATTGCCGCCCAGTTCTCCGGGCAGGTCGCATCCCAGAGGGGAACCGAAGCCGAAACTCCTCACGTACTCCTCCCATCTTGCGAAAGACTCGTTCACATTGGCGTAGCGTTTGTTTTCGAGGATGGATTTGAGCACGTAACAGAAATATGAATTGCAGGACATCATCACCGCCTCATAGAAATTGATGGGGGAACGGTGGTGGTGACAGCCCAGTTTGAGGTTTTTGGTGTAGTTGTATCCGTCGTGGCAGGGATATTTCATATTTGGGGTGAGGACCCCTTCCTGGAGTCCGACAAGACCGTTGACAAGCTTGAATACCGAACCCGGCGGGTAAGAAGCCTGGATGGCGCGGTTGAACATGGGCTTTCCGGGGTCGCGGGAGAGCGAGTCGTAGTGCGAGCTGAAATCTGCAAGGATGTCCACGTCGATTCCGGGACTGGACACCAGCGCGAGAATCTCTCCGGTAGAAGGTTCGATGGCGATGATGCTGCCGCGCTTGTGGTCCATCAGACCTTGTCCGAACTGCTGAAGATGGGCGTCTATGGTAGTGTAAACATCCTCTCCAGGGACGGCGGGTTTGTCCAAAGCCCCACCCTCATACCTGTCGAGCACCCTGTTGCGGGAATCGCGCAGATAGATGTGGTAGCCTTTTTCGCCCCTGAGTTTTGCTTCGTTGGCTTCCTCAAGGCCGGTTTTGCCAACAAAGTCCCCCGCCTTGTATTCAGGATGCCTGGAGATATAGTCCCCGTCCACCTCGGACATATAGCCGAGCAGGTTCCCTCCTGCGTTGAAAGGGTAATGGCGGCGTGTGCGCTGCCGGCCTGCAAATCCGGGAAAATTGTATTCCACTTCGGCGAAACGCAGGTATTTTTCTCCGGAGAGCTGCTTGCGGAACACCAGCGTACGCCATCCTATCTTCGTGCGGTAGGTCCTGTATTCCTGCATCCTGTCGCGTATCTCCTGGGGGTCCATGTCCAGCAGGGCGGCAAGCGCAAGAGTGTCGAAGGGCTGCACTTCGCGAGGGGTGACCATAATGTCATACATTACGGAATTGTCCACAAGGATTTCACCGTTCCGGTCATAGATGAATCCTCTCGGCGGGTAGATTGTCTCATACACCATCGAGTTGTTGAGGGCGTCCGTCTTGTATTTCTTGTTGACGATCTGGATGTAGAACAACTTGCAGACGAGGACTGCGCTGACTATGCACAATCCGATTACAAGTTTGCTGCTGCGTCCTGACTCCATGGGAAGGTCACGTTTTGTCTGTGAAAAGTATTTCTGCAATCAGGAAGGACGCCAGGGAGCTTGTCAGCGTGGAGACTGCCACCTTTCCGGCATTGAAGACGAAAGGACGCAATCCTGCTCCGTCCACCCAGACGTAGATGGCAAAAAACAGAAGGGTAGCAATTGAAATGGACGCCGCCATTTGCAATATGTGTTGGTGCGAGGCGGGCGTACCACTCTTATAGCTGATGATTTCACGGCCGGAGACGGCAAGAAGCAGGGGCCTTCTCAGAAGGGCGACGGGCAGCAGGCAGGCGGAGGTGAGTCCGAGCATGCCGTCCGAAAGGAAATCGGCGGCGAAGCCGGCCGCAAATGCGATGACGAGGCCTGAAGGGGTGTCGACTTTGACCGGGAGGTAGAGAATCAGCATCGGCAGGATGTTGATAGCCATAATCCGGGGAAGACGGAACACGACGCTGATGAAAATCTGCAGAGCGCAGAGGATGGCGAAAATGACCGGGAAATTCACTTTTTTCATATCCTGTCCTCCTTTCCGTTTTTCTCCAAGGCGTCTATTTCAGGCGAGTCGAGGTTCTTGACGATGAGCACGTAGTCCAGAGTGGCGAAGTCCTGGAAAAGGTCTATTACGGCGCTGGCGTCGGCTCCGGTTTCCGACCTGCGCTCCCTGACGGTGCCGATGGGGATGTCGGGAGGAAAAAGCGTCGAGAATCCGCTTGTCCAGACTGTGTCTCCCGGCACCACGTCATACTTGATTGGGATTGCGTCCAGGATGGCTCTGTCGCTGTGGACGCCGTCCCAGAACAGCGGGGAGACGACCCCGCCCCGGCCGAGCCTGGCACTGATGTTGATGCGCGGGTTCATCAGGGTGAGCCCGTAGGAGTAATGGTCGCTGACCGAATTGACGGTGCCTACGACTCCGTAAGGGGTAATTATGCCGCAGTTGGTCCCGATGCCGTCCTCAGACCCCTTGTCGATGATGATGAAGTTGTGGTTGGAGTTGAGGCTCATCTTGACTATGCGCCCTATGGTATAGGAGTACCGTTTGCCTGCAAGGTCTTCGGGAATTTCAGGAATCCGTTCGCTGTCCGCCTCGAGTATCATGGCCATCAGTTTCGCATTTTCTTCGGCCAGTTCGAGGTTCTTGTCCTGCAGGGAGAAATAGTCGGAAAGCCTTTGGGCCCCTCCCCAGACTTTTGCTATGACCTTGTGGGAGCTGCGGTTGATCCAGATGTCCCGGAGGGGGGAAGAGTGCTGTAACATAGCGATTGCAGCAACCTCCAAAGCTATGAAGATTGCTGCAGACCAAACAAGGACCGGGCTATGCTTTCCTTTTGGCATTAACGCATGAGGAATTTATACTTGTCCGTGTTCTTGATAGCGTTGCAGGTTCCTCTTGCCACTGCGTGAAGCGGGTCTTCGGAAACGATGAACTGGATGTTGACCTTGTCCGTAAGTCTCTTTGCCAGGCCCCTGAGAAGGGCGCCGCCTCCGGAGAGATGGATGCCGTTCTGGACAATGTCCGAATAGAGTTCGGGAGGGGTGAGCTCGAGAACGTGGAGTATGCTGCTTTCGATTTTCGCTATGGACTTGTCCAGACAGTGGGCAATCTCCTGATAGGTGATGGAGACTTCCACGGGGTGGGCGGTCATAAGGTTCGGGCCCTTGATGACAAGTGGTTCCGGCTCATCCTCGAGCTCGGTCAGGACGGCGCCGACGCGGATCTTGATGTTCTCCGCAGTGACATCCCCGACCTTGACGTTGTGTTGCTGGCGGAGATAGTACTGGATATCATTTGTGAACACGTCTCCCGCGACGCGGATGCTGTCCTGCTGGACGAGACCGCAGAGGGAGATGACGGCAATCTCGGTAGTTCCGCCTCCGATATCCACAATCATATTTCCCTTGGGCGCCTCAATGTCCAGGCCTACACCCAGAGCAGCGGCCATAGGCTCATAAATCAGATAGACATCACGGCCTCCCGCATGCTCCGTGGAGTCACGCACGGCCCTGATCTCGACTTCGGTACTTCCCGAAGGGATGCCGACGACCATCTTCAGGTTGGGGGCGAAAAGGCTGCTGCGTCTGTTGCTGACCTGCTTGATAAATCCGCGTATCATCATTTCTGCGGCGTTGAAGTCTGCGATGACTCCGTCCTTGAGGGGACGAACGGTCTTGATGCCCGGGTTGCTTCGCCCCTGCATCATCTTGGCCTGCTGGCCGATAGCTATGCATTTGCCGGTATTGTTGTCGATTGAAACGATGCTCGGCTCGTCAAGAACTATCTGCCCGTTCTGGTAGATGACCGTATTGGCTGTTCCAAGGTCAATAGCCAGTTCCTGGTTGAAAAATGAGAAAGCCATATTGTGTCTGGATGTTAATCACACAAAAATAAGAAATATTGCCTAATTTTGCGAACGGATTATGGAAGCAGATAAAAAAATATTCGGAATCTTCGTTGCAGGCGGCCACGGGACCAGAATGGGCACCGAGTTGCCGAAACAGTTCCTCGACCTTTGCGGTCGTCCGGTACTCCAGCAGACAATACGCCGTTTTCTCGAGGCCTGCCCCGAAATGCGCATCGTCATCGTCCTTCCCAAGGAGCATTTTCCTACCTGGAAGCACCTCTGCACCGAGACGGGTTTCGACTACCCGCAGGTCCTGGTCGAAGGCGGCATCACCCGCTTCCATTCCGTCAAGGCGGCCCTCGCCAAAATTCCTGACGGAGCGACGGTCCTTATCCACGATGCCGTCAGGCCTCTTGTCAGCATCGACCTGATACGGTCCATCATCGGAAAGGCACAGGAGTGCGATGCGGTCATCCCCGTTGTCCCGGTCACCGACACCCTGAAGTCCATTTCCGTCCTCGGGGACGGCACCCTCGCCGCATCCGGGTTGCCGGATCCAGACAGGGCGGGCATCTTCGGTGCGCAGACTCCCCAGGCATTCCGTTCAGAGATCATAAAGGGTGCATACTCGCAGGGATTCGACACCTCCTTTACCGATGACGCATCCGTTGCAAGGAAAAAAGGAATACCCCTCACCTACATTCCGGGCGAGAGGTACAACATCAAACTGACGACTCCTCAGGATATGGTCGTCGCAGAAAAACTTTTCAACTAGAACTATTTCCAGACTTCGTTCTTCTCGGGGCCCTTCTTGACCCAGACCTGACGGTCGAAGGCTTCGTTGAGGGATAACAGGGTGTCGGTGGACTTGACGTATGGAATCTTCTGGTTCATGCTCATCAGAAGGTCCATCAGGTGGTTGTTGTCCGTACAGTAAACCTTTATCAGCAGGTCCGCCTTTCCGGTTATGAAATGGCACTCCACGATTTCCGGCATTCTTTTGAGTGATGCGACAACTTCCGAATACTTGTTGTCCTCGGACAGTGTGATCATAATGAATGCGCAGACATCGAGCCCCAGGGCTGAAGGCTGCACAAGAAGCGAGTAGCCCGAGATTATTCCCGCATCCTCGAGTTTGTGGACCCTCTGGTGGATTGCCGCTCCGGATATTCCACACTCGCGTGCTATTTCCAGGAAAGGGATTCTGGCATCTTTCAGAAGACACGACAGAATCTTGCGGTCGATTTCGTCAATTGCGTAAGGAGTCATGGGTTATTTTTTCTTTTTCCAGGTCTTTCCCTTCTTTCTGGTGGGCTCGCTTTCGGAGATTATCTTCAGACAGTCCTCCCTTGTCATTGCCGTTGCATCGACGGATGAAGGAATCTTGTAGTTGGACCCGGCGTGCTTGAGATAAGGACCGTACATTCCGTTCACGATGGTGATGTCATCCTCGGGGAATTCCTTGATTGAAGTGTTCTTCGCGGGTTTCTTCCTTGCGGTCTCGATGGCGGCGATGCAGGTTTGCAGGTCCACGGTCACGGGGTCCGTCCCCCTGGGAAGGGAAACGTTGCTGTCCCCGAATTTCAGGTAAGCTCCGAAACGGCCCTTGGTTGCGATGACGGGTGTTCCCTCGTACTGCCCGACGGTTCTCGGGAGTTGGAAGAGCTTCAGGGCGCTTTCCAGGGTGATGGATTCGAGCAGCATTCCGTTGGGAACGTTGGCGAACATCTTTTCCGATGCGTCTCCTTTCTGTATGTAGGCTCCGTAAGGGCCCATGCGTCCGACGAGCTTCTTGCCGTCGGCGGGGTCGACGCCTATCTCGAACTCGACTTTCCTGTAGGTCCTGTCTCCGGCGGCCGCATCCACCTTTCCGTGGAACGGAGTGTAGAAATCCCCGATTACGCCCTGCCAGGGCAGACGGCCTTCCGCAATCTTGTCGAAGGAGCCCTCGACGTCCGCGGTGAAGCCATAGTCCAGAATGTCTTCGAATTTGTCCACCAGGTAGTCGGTGACCATCACTCCTATTTCCGTGGGGAGAAGTTTCTTCTTGTCGGCGCCGACCATCTCCGTTTTGGTGGATGGCTGTATGTCATCGCCCTTGAGCGTGTAGTTCGTAACTTCCTGAAGGACGCCGGCCTTGTCGCCTTCGATCACATAGCCCCTTCCGGAGGTAAGGGTGCTGATGATGGTGCCGTAGGTCGAAGGACGTCCGATGCCCAGTTCCTCAAGTTTTTTCACGAGCGAAGGCTGGGTGTACCTGGAGGGAGCCTGGGTATATTTGCAGATGGCCGTGACTTCGGATACGTGAAGTTCCTGTCCCGTTTTCAGCGCGGGCATCCTGCCTGAAAGCCCGTCTTCGTCCTCGTCATCCCCGCTTTCCATATAGACTTTGAGGAAGCCGTCGAACAGGATTTCGCTTGCCTGGAGTTTGTAATGTTCGCTGCGCTTGGATTGCTCCACATCTACGGAGGTGTTGAGCAGTCTGGCTTCCGCCATCTGAGACGCCACCGTTCTTTTCCATATCAGTGAATAGAGTTTCTGCTCCTGCGGAGTGCCGTCGATTTCGGGGTTTCCGATAAAGGTGGGGCGTATGGCTTCGTGGGCTTCCTGGGCGCCTTTGGCCTTGGTCTTGTAATTTCTCGTATGCGAATATTCCTCTCCGAAGTTTTCCACGATGAACTTCTTCGCCGTTCCGAGTGCCAGGGTGGAAAGGTTGGTCGAATCGGTACGCATATATGTGATGAGTCCGCGTTCGTACAGGCTCTGTGCTATCCTCATCGTGGTGTTTACGGGGAAATGCAGTTTGCGCCCCGCTTCCTGCTGGAGGGTGGAGGTGGTGAAAGGTGCGGCAGGGGTCCTGGTGCCCTCCCTGCTTTCGATGCCTGCGACCGTATATTTCGCCCCGATGCTGTCTTCCAGAAACTTGAGAGCCTGATCCCTGCCGACGAAACGGGCGTCCAGGGTCCCGCGTATCTTTGCGGATCCTTCCGGGAACAGGGCATCGACTTTATAGTATGCCTCCGGAGCGAAGGCCATTATTTCCTTCTCGCGGTCCACAATGAGTCTGAGTGCGACACTCTGGACCCTTCCTGCGGACAGGCCGCGTTTGATCTTTCTCCAAAGCAGGGGGGAAAGCTCGAATCCGACCAGACGGTCGAGCACCCTTCTCGCCTGCTGGGCATCCACCAGGTTCATATCGATGCCGCGGGGATTCTTTATTGCGTCCAGAATTGCGGGTTTGGTGATTTCGTGGAAGGTGATTCTTTTCGTCCTGGACGGGTCCAGTCCGAGGGTTTCGACGATGTGCCAGGATATGGCTTCCCCCTCGCGGTCCTCATCGGACGCGAGCCAGACCATATCCGCTTTTGATGCGAGAGCCTTCAGCTCCGCCACGGTCTTTTTCTTTTCGGCCGGGATTGTGTACTCGGGAGTGAAGTTGTTTTCAATGTCTACGCTGAGGCTCTTTTCCTGCAGATCCCTGATATGGCCTTTGGAAGAAACCACCTTATAGCCATCCCCAAGGAATTTCTGAATTGTTTCCGCTTTGTGCGGAGACTCCACGATAACTAAATTCATACTGCAAAGTAAAGGACAAACTCCGAAAATGTCAAATTAAATGAGTATTTTTGCGCAATTATGAAAGAGTCGGTCAAAAAGAAAATAATTCTTTGGTTCTGGATCATTCTCACCGCCCCGTTTGCGTTGATAATGTTTCTTCTGGTGCTTGTGTGGCTGTTCGCCGAGATTCCTTCCTTCAAGGAACTCGAGAACCCCAACAGCAAGCTCGCCACCCAGTTGATATCATCGGACGGCAAGGTCATCAATACGTTCCATATCGAGAACCGCACATATGTTCCCTATGAAGAACTCGCCCCGTCACTCATCGAGGCTGCGGTGGCTACGGAAGATGTCCGTTTCTACCGTCACTGCGGAATAGATATGCAGAGTCTCGGCCGCGTTTTCGTCAAGACCCTGCTTATGCGCGATTTCAGCCAGGGAGGCGGAAGCACCATTACCCAGCAGCTGGCCAAGACCCTCTATCCGCGCGTCGAGGTCAAGAGCCGGATTCCGGGAGTGGGTGCCGTGGTGATGGTCTGGACCAAGCTCAAGGAGTGGACCACGGCGGTCAAGCTGGAAAGGAACTATACCAAGCAGGAGATAGTCGACATGTACCTGAACTCTATTTTCTTCGGCAGCGGAGCCTATGGAGTGAAGGCTGCCGCGATGACCTTCTTCTCAAAGGAGCCCAAGGATCTCAGCGTCCAGGAATCCGCCTTGCTGGTGGGGATGGTGAACAAGCCTACCCGCTACAATCCGCAGTTCAATCCGGACAAGGCTCTGAGCCGCCGCAATTTCGTAATCGGGCGTATGCAGCAGGCGGGCTATCTGACTTGCGCGGAACGGGATTCCCTGTGTGCCCTGCCTATCGAACTCAAATATCAGGTTCTGGACCACAATTCAGGGCTCGCGCCCTATTTCCGCGATATGCTCAGACGCGAGATGTCCGCATCCAAGCCCCGCCGCGCCGATTACCTGCACAAGGATGAATACATCGCCGACACCATCCGATGGAATCAGGACCCTTTCTACGGCTGGCTGAACAAGAATCTCAAGGCGGACGGAAGCAAGTACAATCTTGACAAGGACGGCCTCAGAATATATACCACCATCGACTCCAGGATGCAGAAATACGCGGAGGAGGCGGTGCGGGAGCATCTCAGGGATGACCTTCAACCCGCATTCGGGCGCGAAATGCGCTACAAGCGCGATGCCCCGTTCACGAATGACATCGACGCTTCCACCATCAGCACCATAATGAGCCAGGCCCGCAAGTGGTCCGACAGATACCGTCTCCAGAAGAAGGCGGGAGTGAGCGAGGAGGAGATCCTTGCCCAGTTCAAGGTTCCCGTGAAGATGAGGGTGTTCTCCTGGAGCGGCAAGGGATATGTGGATACGGTGATGACGCCGGACGACTCCATCCGCTACTACAAGTCCATACTCCGTTCCGCGTTCGTGGCCGTCGAACCCAATACCGGATTCGTGAAGGCTTATGTAGGCGGTCCCGATTACCGATATTTCAAATTCGACAACGCACGTCAGGGCAGGCGCCAGGTGGGCTCTACCATAAAGCCTTTCCTCTACACCCTTGCGATGCAGGAGGGAATGACCCCTTGCGACAAGGTTGTCAACATGCCCCAGAGCTTCACGGTCAACCACAGTTCCTGGACTCCGAGGAGCACGGACAGCGAGGAGTGGATAGGCAAGACCGTTACCTTGAAGTGGGGTCTTACCAACAGTTCCAACAACATTTCGGCATACCTGATGAAGCAGTATGGACCCAGAGCAATGGTGCAGATGATGCACCGGATGGGAGTCAGGAGTCACGTCGACGAGGTTGTCTCCATCTGTGTGGGACCTGCCGACCTGACGCCCTGCGAGATGGTGGCTGCGTACAATACCTTCCCTTCGAAGGGAGTGTATTGCGATCCGGTGTTCATCACCAGGATAGAGGATAGCCACGGCAATCTGCTTGCGGAATTCTCTCCGCGCCGCACCGAGGCTATCAGCGACAGGACGGCGTACCTTATGGCAAATCTGATGGAGGGCGTCGTGGACCACGGCACCGGAAAACGCCTCAAATGGAAATACGGTCTCGAGGGCTACATTGCCGGCAAGACGGGTACCACCAACGATAACTCTGACGGATGGTTCATAGGCTACAGCCCTCAGATAACGGCCGGAATATGGGTCGGAGGAGAGGACCGTTCCGTTCATTTCGAGTCGATGGCACTCGGACAGGGAGCGAATTCGGCTCTGCCGATATGGGGTATCTTTATGAAGAAGTGCCTGGCCGACCGCACGTTGGGAATAAATCTGATGACTCCTTTCGAGGCCCCTGCGGGTATGGTGATTGATCTCAGCTGCACGGGGGACGACATCGATTTCGAGCCTTCCGACGAGATGCAGGCTCACAACGAGCAGCCTGTCGACGAGGAGGAAGAATTCTTCAACTGATATGTTTTTCGAGTACAAGGGCAGAAAAGTAAGCTATTCGCTTTCCGGAGCAGGCTCTCCTGTTCTGCTTCTGCACGGTTGGGGCTGCGACGGAGGGATATTCCGTTCCTTCATCCCGCGGCTCGAAGAGAAACATACCGTCGTGAGCCTGGATTTTCCCGGGTTCGGCCAGAGCGAGGAGCCTGACGGAGTGTGGGGAGTTGGAGACTATGCGGATTGCGTCGAGGCCCTGTGCGATTTCCTGAAATTGGACAATCCCTATGTGGTGGGACATTCCTTCGGAGGAAGGGTTGCCGTCGTGCTGGCGTCCAGAAGACCGGTGGCGCGTCTTGTGCTTACGGATGCCGCGGGGGTGAAGCCAGTGCGCACGTTGAAGTACTATCTGAAGGTGTATGCGTACAAGTTCTCCAAGTTCGTAATCCTGAAACTTCTGCGCAACAGGGAGCTTTTTGAGAAATACCGTGCCGGGAAAGGGTCCGAGGACTACAGGAACGCATCTCCTCTGATGAAATCCATCCTTTCCAAGGTGGTGGGGGAAGACCTTACGCACCTGATGCCTTCAATTGGAATCCCGGTCCTGCTTTTCTGGGGAGAGAAGGACACTGCGACCCCTGTGAGGGATGCGCACGTGATGGAAAAGCTGTTCCCGGACTGCGGGCTGGTCATCGTCCCCGGCGCCGGTCACTACAGTTTCCTTGAGGCAGGCGGTATGTTTGCAAACGTTCTGGATTCGTTTCTTGTATGAAAACTCTTTTTCTGATACTCTATCTGTTGTTTTTTCTGGGCATCTGGATGACGGTTCTCGTGTATTATCTCAGGATGTTCCAGCAGAATTCCTACAAGAGCGACAGATTCCTCAAATGGCTTCCCGAATTCGCAGGGCTCGAACCTTTCAGGTTCAGGAAGAAATACAAGGTCCGTTTCGCGGTGACTGCGCGGGTTGTCCGTCTCCTTGTAGTATCCACCGCGCTGGGCGCTTCCGTCGCGGTGCTTTTCCGCCCGTGGGGTGTGATAACGGTGCTGCTTGTCCCGTACCTGATGCTTGCCGCCAACTGGCTGCTGACACCCGTCGAAAAAGCCATCAACAGGTGGTATTACAATGATGCGGCCCGCAGACTTGCCGAACGGCCGGATCTCACGATCATCGGGGTTACCGGCAGCTACGGTAAAACCAGCACAAAAAACTACCTCTACCGCATCCTTAGCGAGAAGTACAACGTGCTCATCACTCCGGGCAACTACAACACCACCCTCGGCGTCATCCGCACGATCCGGGAGCGTCTCCAGCCCTACCATCAGGTCTTCATCGTCGAGATGGGAGCCAAGCAGCCGGGCGACATAAAGGAAATCTGCGACCTGGTCCATCCCACCATCGGCATCGTCACTGCCGTAGGCAGCATGCATCTCGAGACGTTCAAGACTTTCGAGGCCATTCAGAACACCAAATTCGAACTTGTCAGGGCGCTGCCGTCAGACGGATTCGGTGTGATCAACCAGTCCTCCCCGGGAATATCTTCCTACAGAAACGTTCCCGACCACTGTGAAATCGCAAGGTACTCCCTTCCGGAAATAGAATATACGTCTTCAGGATCCGTTTTCGAATTCAAGGGGGAGAGATTCCAAACCCCTCTTCTCGGGGACGGCAACATACTTGACATTGTAGCCGCCCTTCACGTAGCGGACCGTCTTGGAATTCCGGTTTCGAAGCAGAAGACGGCCGTTTCAAAACTCCAGAGCGTGGAGCACAGGCTGTCGCGCAGCCGCAGGGGCGGGTTGACAATTCTGGACGATGCGTACAATTCGAATCCGGACGGGGCGGCAATGGCCCTGGACGTGCTGGGAAAGATGAAATGCGACGGGCGAAGAATAGTCGTTACCCCGGGGTTCGTGGAAATGGGCGATGCGCAGGAGAGCGCAGCGTACAATCTCGGTTCGCAGGCGGCCGCGGCGGCCGATTTCCTCATCATCGTGAACGAACTCAACAGGGAGGCCATCCGTCTCGGTGCTGTCCAGGGAGGAATGAACGAGGACAATATCATTTGCGTGGACAATCTCGACCAGGCGGCGGCCTGCGTGGGTTCGCTTGCACAGCCCGGGGACATTGTCCTTTATGAAAACGATTTACCAGACACATTCAAATAGCAGTATGAAAACAACAGTGGGCGTCCTTTTCGGAGGACGAAGCGTGGAAAACGAAATTTCTGTAGTCACCGCTCTGCAGACAATCGAGGCGATGGACAACTCGAAATATGACATTGTCCCCATCTATATCGCCAAGAACGGAAGATGGTATTCCGGGAAGCAGTTCCTTCAGGTGGCCAATTACCGCAATATGCCTGCTCTGCTCAAGAAGGAAAACGAGGTTTGTTTCAAGGCGGCCTTCGGGGAGCGGAAACTCTACAGGCATTCGCTCTTCGGCAAGGCTGTCGCCACCATAGATGTCATCCTGCCCTGCCTGCACGGAACCAACTGCGAAGACGGGACCGTCCAGGGACTGCTTGACGTTATCGGAATGCCGTATGTGGGCTGCAACACCTTCGCGTCCGCAAACGGTATGGACAAAATATCGATGAAACAGATTCTCCGCTCGAGCGGGATTCCTGTCGTGGATTTCGAATGGTTCTCCGACAAGGATTGGGATGAGAACAGGGAGAAGACCATCGCAAGGATAGAAAAGAATCTGGAGTATCCGGTCATCGTCAAGCCTTCCAATTCCGGATCCAGCGTGGGAATCTCGCCTGCGCACAATCGGGAGGAACTTGAGGAGGCGATAGACAATGCAGCCCAGTTTACGACCCGTATCATCGTCGAGCGAATGCTCGAGCACCTGAAGGAGGTGAACTGTTCCGTACTCGGAGACTATTACGAATGCATTCCTTCCGTGTGCGAGGTGCCTATGCGAAGCGGTGAAATCCTCACTTACTCTGACAAGTATATGGAGGGAGGCTCCAAGGGCGGAGCGAAGGGCGCCAAGATGGGCGGCTGCAAGGGAGGCTCGAAACTCGGCGGTTGCAAGTCCGAAGGAATGCGCTCTACGAAGCGCGAACTTCCGGCCAACATACCTGACAACGAAGCCGAACTTATACGCAATATGGCGGTCAAGACCTTCAGGACTCTCGGCTGCGAAGGCGTATCCAGAATAGATTTTATGATAGATGAAGTGGACCGTCGCGTTTACGTCAACGAGATCAATACCATTCCCGGGTCCCTTTCATCCTATCTCTGGGACTATTCCGGAATTCCTTTCCCCCAGGTGGTGGACCGTTTGATCGACAGGGCTTTCGCCAGGACAAGGGAGGCCGGATTCAAAGTCGTGGACTTCGGCGGGAACATTTTCGCAGGCCGGTAGCAATTGCTCCTTTCCGATTTCATAAGGAATTCAACGGGCCGCCTCGCTCCCGTTTACGGCGAGAGGGAGGCTTCTTCCATAGTGGCCCTGCTGTGCCGCGAGAAGTTCGGCGTCGAGAGGTATGAGCATATCCTGCACCCGGATTCCGTGGTGGATGAGGCTCTGGTGGAGGATGAAATGCAGCGGCTTGCCGCATCCGAACCCGTGCAGTATGTCCTGGGCTTTTCGGAATTCTGCTCCCGGCGTTTCAAAGTGAATCCTTCCGTGCTGATTCCCCGTCCGGAGACCGAGGAACTGGTGGGGATGGCGGCAAAGTCCGGTGCGGGTACGCGCATTCTGGACCTGTGCACGGGGAGCGGCTGCATTGCCTGGAGTCTGTGGTTTGCCGTTCCCGATGCGGACGTGACCGGAGTGGACATCAGTGCGGAGGCGCTCTCGGTGGCAAAGTCACAGTTCGAGTTCTCCGACGGCAGAAGCGTCCCTTCATTCATCGAGGCTGACGTGTTGGGACCGTCTCTTCCCCTGGAGGGCGGGTTCGACCTTCTGGTCAGCAATCCTCCATACATAATGGAACAGGAGAAGGCCGCAATGCGGAGCAATGTTCTCGGGTATGAGCCTTCGCTTGCTCTTTTTGTCCCGGATGATGACCCTCTCGTGTTTTACAGGGCGATAGCGCGGCACGCTCGCGTGTTGCTGCGTGAGGGAGGCAGAGGTTTTGTCGAAATAAACGAAGCTCTCGGCCCTGAGACAAAAGCCGTTTTCGATGCCGCAGGCCTGAAAGATTCAGCAATTATCCGCGATTTCTTCGGAAAGGATCGGTTCATTTCGTTCGAAAAACAGTTTGGCAGCATACAGGGTTCCTTCAATCGGATATAAACGTTTGATTGTGGAATAAAACGGATATGTCTGCCGACCTTTGCGGTATGAAAATACTGCACTTGCTTGCCGTGGCCGTATTTGTGCCGCTGCTTGCCGCCTGCAACCGCAGTGCCGGCTTCAATGAAGATTCCGGGTCCGAGGACCTCGAAGAGAAGATTGTGATGTCTCCCCGGGAGGTCGCGAGAATCTTTGCCAGCCTTCCCATAGGGGAAGAGCAGATGGATGAGGTCCATAATGCCACCTCCGGATCGGTCGGGAACGGGTATGACGAGGAATATACTATGAAAAAACTGTTCGAGGCCCCTGGTTGCGGCGTCGGAGATGAGGAGTCCAAGTCCGTTGTCTATCCGATGCCGCTGAGGGATCTCCTGTCCGAGTATTTCTCTTCCACCAAGGCCGGAAGTGCCGGAAACGGAAAGAAATATCTTGACTGCCTTTCCTCGTCCGACCTTCAGATTTACTGGCCATTTTCCGAGAACTGGGATGGCGAGCAATACCCGATAGTCACTTTTGATCCGGGTGACGGCGCCGAGACCAATATCGGGTATTGCATAGCCAGGGACAATCGCGGCTACCGTATTGTGGATTCGTTGATTGTGGATGAGGCGTATGCAAAGTCCCATCCGGTATGGGTTATCAACAGCAATTCGGACAGCGGCTACGTGCCCCTGCTGACTTACGACGAGTCCGAACCCAGGGCTGCGGCCTCGGCATATTCCCGGAGACTGATACTCCACGACTTCACTATGCTCAGGAATTACGACAGCTGGCTCCAGGGAGGTTCAGAATTCCGCGTGCTGATCGGGGCCGTAAACGGATTCAATGCTTCGACGGAGGCCGAACTGAATCTGTACAGGCCGTCCGTAACGGACTTTATGATAGTCGTGAAGAGAAGCGAGAAAGGGAAGCCGAAGGTGTTCGATTCGATAGTGCTTACGGATTTCACCAACCAGATGGAAAATCTCGCCTTCCTGATTTCGGAGGACGACGGCGGGACGCGTACAAGTTGGAAATGTTCCGCTACCGTGAAAATCAAATCGAAAAGTTACGGATTCGATGTCGATCTGCCTATCAATGAGAAGGATGACATAGTATGGCGGGGCCAGTTGTCCGCTTCATTCTTCCAGTCCGAGGATTATGTGAAAGGGAGATTCGGAGACGTGGAAGTGACGTTCACACTTCAGTAAGGGTTATTCTGGCTCAAGGGAAAAACCCTGTGTTTGAGGCCCATGTCCTGCTTGACGACCTCTCCGTTCGGTCCTTCCGTTCGAGCATGTAGCCGATATTAGGATGACTGAATTTCCGTGACGGTCATCTCGCAGTTCCTGCAGTCGAAGTTGAGGTGAAAGCTCCTGGAGTTGTTGACAAGTATCAGTGTCTCGGCTTTCGGAGCCTTGCCTTGTTTGGGGCACAGGCCCAGTTCGTGTCTGAGACAGTATTTCGTGCGCATCAGTTCTCCTTCCTTTCTTCCGGTTTGTGCGATGAAAGGTTTTCTGGCGGAGCCTGAAGCCATACTTCTTTTGCGTACAGGCATCCCGTCGAGCAAGTCTGCAATTTCGCGTCTCGCTCCGTTGATCCGGGAGGCACTCAGAAGGGGCAGGGAAATACCGTCAAGGCTCATTTCCCCTATGTGGAAATCAAAGACTCCAGTGTGCTTGGAAAGACCGCTTTCCAGCATTGAAATCAATCTTCCCGGATTGGCGGCAGTTTCCTCCCCGCCCAGGGACACGGATGCCTCTCTCCCGTCTTCGGAGTGTGCGCAGACGAGTATTGACTTTCCGTCAGACCGGATATCCAGGGAAACGTCGACATACCTTTTAGGCATATTGTTTTCAAGCTCCCTTTCGAATGCGGAGCTTGAATTTCTCCAGATTTTCTGCCCGGTTCTGAGCCCTTCGGTGTGCTTCGCCCGGATTGTCAGGCCCCGGCAGACATCAGCCCTGAATCCGCAGATTTCCCTGCCGGTGTTCACTGCCAGTCCGTCGCCGTTCTCCAGACGCAGACCCGGGACGGCCGGTGCAAGAGTTATTACGGAACATCCTTCCTTTTCGGTCACGCTTGCGATTGTGCCTATGAATTCACCCATCGATTTCGGGTTGTCCATACAGGCCCACGCCCCGCGCTTCCCGTCTATGAACAGTTCGGTATAGCCCCTGTTGAATGTCTTGTCCAGGTCCGGAATGAAACCGCCCTCCGCTTTGCCGAACGAGGCTCTGCAGAACTCTTCCGGTCTCTTTGCAACCAGGGAGTCGATGGCATTGCTGTATGCGCGCACTGTGTTCTTCACGTATGAGGCGTTTTTCAGACGCCCCTCTATCTTGAAGGAGCAGGCTCCGGCATCCGCCAGTTCCTCCATCCTTTCAAGCAGATTGTAATCTTTTAGGGAAAGCACGGCCTTGTTGCGGAGGATGGTTTTTCCGTCAAGGGTCCGGATGTCATAGAGGTTGCGGCAGGCCTGGATGCATTCTCCGCGGTCTGCACTCCTTCCGGTAAGTCTTTCCGAAAGGGTGCATTGCCCGCTGTAGCAGACGCAGAGGGCTCCGTGAACGAACACTTCGACTTCCGCCGGGACTTCGGAGCATATCTTCCTTATCTGTTCCAGCGTGAGTTCCCGCTCAAGCACTACCCTCGAGCAGCCTGCCTCTATGAATTCCTTTGCCCGCTGCGCATCCCTTATCGAACATTGGGTGGATGCGTGCAGGGGAACGGTGATGTCCTCAAAGCCGCATATGCGCGGGTCTCTTATGATAAACGCATCGGCTCCGGCCTTCTGCGCGTCCAGCATTTCGGAATGAAGCTCTCCGAGCTCTTCATCCCTTACAAGTATATTGAAGGTTACGAACACTCTCGCCCCGAACCTGTGCGCATAGTCGCAGAGCCTGGAGATTTCCCCGACGGGGTTGCCGGCATCCTTTCTTGCGCCGAAATCAGGGCCTGCAATATACACGGCATCGGCACCGCAGTCTATTGCCGCGATGCCGATGTCAGCGTTTCTCGCAGGGGCGAGAAGTTCAAGTATGCGCATTACTTCTGTCCGAGAGCCTGCTTGAGGCTTTCGACAACCTTGCGTACGTCCTCGGAATTGTTTGCGGAAGGGGCAAGAACAAGGTATTTCTCGAAATATGCAACCGCGTCAGCAAGTTTTTCCGCTTTCTGGGAAGCCACACCTGCGATGTAGTATGCGTTGGGACTTTCATTGTACTCGGCGGACTTTGCGGAGAGCTGCACGGCGTCGTTGAATTTCTGTGCCTTCAGGGCTGCCTGAGCCTTCTTGAGATAGATGTTTGCAAGCTTCTTGTTTGCGTTCTTCTCCTGGCCGTTTGCGGCAGCGTCGTTGTATGCCTTCTCGGCAGCTGCGGTGTCACCGGCGATTTCATATGCCTGGCCGAGGTTGAGGCAGGCCTTGCCGTTCTCGGGGTTGATGGCGAGAACTTCCTTGTATGCGGCGATTGCCGTCTGCACGTCTTTTGCCTTGAGGGCGTTGTTGCCCTGCTGCATATAGGCCTGGGGAACCATTGCCGCAGCTTCAACTGCAACGTCTTCGGCGTTCAGCTCCATCGCCGTCTTTTCGGCGGCCTTGAGCTGGGCTACAGCCTTCTCATAATCTCCAGCCTTGAGCAAATCCTTTGCGACGCGAAGGCTGATCTGGGGGATGACACCGATGCAGTCGTTGACGATATCAACTCCGGCCTCTCCGCAGGCCGAAGCGATTTCGTATGCTTTCTGGAAATATTTCAATGCGGAAGCGTTGTCTCCTGCCGAAAGGGCGGATGCTCCGTTGTTGTAAAGGTCCGTGGCTTCGTTCACATCCTGTGCATTGGCGCCGAACACTGCAAGGGCGGCTGCCAGAAGAGTAAGGAAAATCTTTTTCATGTTGTTGGATTATAAATAACCTTCTAACTATAATATGTTGCAAATTTAGTATATTTGCTGCAAATAGCAAAAGCCATGAAAGAAAAGTCTTTGAAAATAGTGGCGATAGTACTCGGAGTAGTGCTTGCCATAGTTGGAATCCAGGACATCTCGATGGTGTCCGAGTTGTCGAAGGACAAGAAGGACCTCACCGCCCGCATCCAGGAACTCCAGACTGAATACAACAATCTGTCGAGCGACTATGATGAAATCAACGCGCAGCTCGATTCCTCACGCGCCGAAGTGGCCCTTCTCATCGAGCAGATACGTACCACCGAGGCTACCAACCGTGCCAAGATGCGCAAGTACGAAAAGGAACTCGGAACCCTGCGTTCCCTTATGCGCAGCTACGTAATCCAGATAGACTCCCTCAACAGCCAGAACAAGCGTCTTGCCGCCGACCTCGCATCTTCGCGCGCGCAACTTGCCCAGAGCACGAAAACGAACGAGGCCCTTTCCGCTAAGGTCGAGGACCTTTCCACATAGGTCAGCATCGGAGCCACCATCAAGGCCAGGGACCTCACTGCCGTTGCGCTTAACGCATCCGGACGCGAGACGGACCGCAGCAGCCGCGTCACCCAGATCGTGGCGAACGTAAGCCTTGCCGACAATGAACTCGCGCCCAAAGGCTGGATGAAGGTATATGTAAGGGTTATGGACCCTGACGGAGCGCTTGTGCTGGACGGCAGTGACGCTTCCTTCAAGATCAAGGGCGAAACGGTCCTTGCAAGTGCGGAGCGCGAAATCGACTACCAGGGAACTGAAGTTGAGCTCAGTGTCTATGTAGCAGGAGTGGATCCTTTCGTAAAGGGCGTTTACACCGTAGAGGTTTACACCGACAAGTCCTGCCTTGGAAGCGCAGAGGTATCTCTCCGCTAAATGATATACATCCACGTTCCCTTCTGCAGGACATTCTGCACGTACTGTGATTTCTACAGTGAGATCGCCGGAAGCGGAGCGGAGGATTTCAGACGCTACGGCGACGAGCTTTGCGGGGAAATCCTTTGCAGAAAGGACGAGATAGCACGTACTCGCGGAGTACATACGCTTTATATAGGGGGCGGCACACCATCGGTGCTGCCCCTTTCCTGTGTGGAAAAGATAGTCGGTGCCTGCCGGGAGGCGGACGGAGGCGGATGGGAGGAATTCACCTTCGAGATGAATCCTGACGATGTCAGTCCGGAATATGTCGCGGGCCTGAAACGGCTGGGAGTCAACAGGGTCAGTATGGGTGTGCAGTCGATGGATGACTGCCTGCTCAGGTGGATGAACCGCCGCCACGATGCGCAGGGTGCCCGCCGGGCGTACGAGGTTTTGCGCGGCGGCGGGATGGAGAATGTTAGTCTGGACCTGATATTCGGCATCAGGGGCAGCGACATCCGTCCCAGTCTGGAAGAGATGATCGGGATGGGCCCAGAGCATATATCAGCGTACCAGTTGGGAATAGAGGAGGGCTCCGCACTGGGAAGGATGGTCCGTGAGGGCAGATACCGCGAGGCGGACGAGGATTTCTGTCGCTCCCAGTACGAGGAAATCTGCAGCGTCCTCTCTGAGGCCGGATACAGGCATTACGAGATTTCGAATTGGGCGAAGCCCGGTTTTGAGGCGAGGCATAACTCGGCCTATTGGGACAGAAGCCCGTACGTGGGGGTTGGCCCCGGAGCGCACTCCTTTTCCATAGGGGAGAAAGAGGTCCGGAGCTGGAACTCCGAAAGCCTGTCGGGATGGACCGAAAACCGCGGCAGCGAGGTCCTGAGCTCCGAAGAGATACGCGAGGAGAAGATAATGCTCGGGCTCAGAAGAGCGGAAGGCATAGAGGGGAAGGCGATCCCTGAAAAAGATTGGTTTGTCGCAGACACCATTATCGCCGATTATTTGTTAAATTCGCAGGAATAAGAAAAACGTTATGACGGCCCTTTTTGCAATAGTTTCTCTACTTTTCTCCACGCTTTCCCGCAGTCCTATGGTCAGCGAAGGGAGCTTTGCGAATGGAATAAAATACTACATCGCCGTCAATCCCGCTGAAAAGGGGCATGCGGATTTTCTCGTGGTCCAGCGCAACTGTCCCGAAAGTCCCCGGACCTCCAGAGAGATGCTGGACAGACTGGAAAACACCCGTCCCACCGGCTTCTTTTATCCGAAAGCCGTTGGCTACTGCGAAAACGGTTTCATTTCCTATCCCTCGGACAGCGTCAGGGTTTTCGAATTCCACAGCGTCCCCGTCAGTTTGAAATCCGATCTGGATTCCACCCTCCTTGTGTTAAGGGATATTATGGCGCGGCACGCTTATTCCCAGGCGGTGGTCATATGCGGGGATGTGGACAAGAACAAGGTCGTCTCCACCCTGGAAACGCTCAGTCTCACGCTGAAACCTTCCGAAGAAGGCGGCCTGCTGCCGGAACTTCCCCAGCCCGGCCCGGTTGCTGCGGATACGAATGAAATCGTCATTCCGCTCCGCCTCAAAAGACCTTCCCGGGACAATATGAACACCGTGATCCCGTATGTCGGGGAGTTTATGGTGCAGCAGGTGCGTTTCATCTTCGAGGAAAGGATGTACCGCCTTATGCGCGACAGGGGAATTCCATACCTTTCTTCATTCGGGAACAACGCCATACGCGTAAAAGTACCTCGGGAATACCGCGACCCCGCAAGGCAGTGTCTTGATTCCCTTTGCAATTCGATATGCACTTTCGGTTTCGGTTTCGATGAGATGATGTATTCCAGAAAGTGCGCAATCCCCGTCGTGGCGTCCACCGGAATAGAGTCGGGCATCTCCAACGCCGAACTGTCCCGAAAGTGCCGCGATGCGTTCCTGTACAATACGGACCTTCCGTCCGGACAGGGAATAGCGGCATTTCTTGAGAAGAAGAATGAATTCGGCAGCGTGGACCTTTCCAGGTTGAACCTCTTTGCGGCCCTTGCTCTCAGGGGACGCATAGACACTGCATCTTTCAGCCCGGCGCAGGAGTTCGTGAACGGCAATGTCCTGCTTGCAGTGAACGGGACGGAGAAGAAACTCAGGGTGAAGAACGAGTCTTCGGAGGTGGTGACAGGAGGAAAGATGTTCACGCTTTCCAATGGGATGAAGGTTATATTCAAGCATACGGATGACAGGCTTTTTTCCTACTGCCTTGATCTGAGGGGAGGAGCCGGACTTGTGGAGGGCATAACGGACGACGAGTATCCGTACGTGGGGACCGTTCTGAAGACCAGCCGCCTGGGCGGCATTCCGGGCCACGATTTCTTTTCCGTGTTGAAGTCGGAAGGGATAGAGATGGAGATAGATTCCGGATGGTCCGACCTGTCCATCCGCGGCAGCGCCGCTCCCGGGAAGCTGCCTATGGTGCTGAGTGCCCTGTGGAAGGTTTCTTACAGCCGGGAGCCGGACAAGGATGCGTTCGAGTATGCCGTGGGCTGTGCGAATATGGACAGGGAGTTTCCGGAAATAGCGGAAGACTTTACCTTGAGAGTGGAAAAATATCTTGAGAGGAGGTTCTCGAACTGGAGCGACGGCGTGCTTGTCATTGCAGGTCCGTTCCAGGAGAGTGAATTCAAGAGCGAAATCCTGCGGTTCCTTCCATCCGTGAAGACATCCAGGGAATATGCGGCCAAGGCCCGTTTCGCGGCAGGCACCGACAATTATCCGCTTACCGTGGAGAGTTACCTTGCTTTCCGTATCGCCGACATTGCGATTCACAGGCGTCTGGCTTCCGCATTGCTCCCATACGGAATGTATGTCGGGACAAGGCCAGCTGTCACCGTATCTCCAAGTGAGAATATCAGTATGGAAATCAGGTGCGTGACTTGTCCGGAAGAAGGACTCCCCGTGGGTGTGGTTGCCGCGGATTCGCTGGATGTGGCGAGGCTGGTCCGCCATACGATGATGACCCTCAGGGACGAGGATCTTGGAAAGGAGGAGATGGATGCGTACAGGAGATTGGTGAGCGCACGGATGGCATCGGAGATGAAGAAGCCGGAGGTGATGATGGAATTTGTCAGATACCGTTATGCGGACAACAGGGATATATGTTCCGATTATGCGTCGCGCCTGTCCGGAGTGACGGTGGCGGATGTAAGGAAGGCGGTAGGAGCCCTGATGGCCGGGGATAACTTGAAGTGGATTTGGAAATGAACGCGAAAGATTTCGGTACGATAGTTCAGATTGGGGACGTGCTTGTCTCCGAGGACGTCTTCACGGAGTTCTTCTCCTGCAACTACGATGAGTGCAAGGGACGTTGCTGCATCGAAGGGGACAGCGGTGCGCCGTTGAGGGAGGATGAGCTGGAAGGATTGGAAACGGGATACGGGAAATATTCTCCTTTGATGGGGGACGGGGGCAAGGCGGCCGTTGCCGCAAACGGTTTCTTCTGCGTCGACCGCGAAGGAGACCTGGTTACTCCGCTGTCGCAGGGAAGTTGCGAATGTGCTTACTGCTTTGCTCTTGCAGACGGATCCCTCCTGTGCTCGATAGAGAAGGCGGGTCTGATGAAACCGGTCTCCTGCCGCCTGTACCCTATTCGGGAAACGCCGCTGACCGGAGGCGGGGTCGCGCTGAACGTCCACAGGTGGGACATATGCAAAGGCGCGTTCGAAAAGGGCCGGAAGGAGGGTGTCAAAGTATATCAGTTCCTCCGCAAGCCTCTTGTCGAAAGGTTCGGAGAAGATTTTTATGAGGCTCTGGAGGCTGCTGCAGAGCATCTTGATACATTAAGGGAGGATGAATAAGTTTCAGGAAAGGATAGAGACCCTGCGCTCGATGATGCGCGCTCGCGGCTGGGACGCAGTGATTGTCACCGGCTCCGATCCGCACCAGAGCGAGTACCCCGCGCTGAGATGGAAACAGGTGGAGTGGCTTACCGGTTTTACAGGCGAGGCGGGGGATGTGGTTGTCACGCTCGACCACGCCGGATTGTGGACGGACTCGCGTTATTTCATTCAGGCTGTCACTCAGCTCGAAGGTACGGAAGTGAAGCTGCACAAGACCCGCGTTCCCGGTCAGGTGCTTATCCCGGAGTGGCTCTCGCTGACCTTCGGCAGCAGGCAGGATGCTGTCATAGCCGTGGACTCCCTGTGCCAGAGCTGCGAGGCGGTCCGCTCCATGAAGGAGGTTTTCTCCGTCGCTGCGGTTCCGGACCTTTTGGACCCGATGTGGAATGACAGGCCGGGAATACCGCAGACCCCCGTATTCCGTTTGAGAAGCGGGGAGGAGAGGTCCGACAAGATTGCGTGGCTCAGGGAGATGGCATCTGAAAACGGATGCGGGGCCATACTTCTTTCCGCGCTGGACGACGTCGCCTGGACTTTGAACGTCAGGGCGTCGGACATAGAATACAACCCTCTGGTGATTTCCTATCTGCTGGTAGGACAGGACTATGTAAAATGGTTCGTAACGAAGGGGGAGACCGAGGACCCCGTTACCGCCTCCACCTTCGAAGCCCTTGCCTCCGAGGGAATAGAGATTCTCCCGTATGCCGATGTGGCCATTGCCCTTGGAGAACTCGAGGATGACCTTGCGGCAGATCCGTCCAGTCTGAACTATGAATTGTATTCGGCAGTCCGCTGCAACGTGGTGGAGATGGCCAGTCCCGTCCGCCTGAGGAAGGCGACCAAGAACGAATTCGAGGTGGATGGGATGCGTGAAGCGCACGTCAGGGATGGGGTGGCCGTCGAGAAATTCCTCTACTGGCTTGAGAAGTCCATTGAGGGCGGGCGCAGGGTTACGGAGTGGGACGCGGCGGTCAAGCTCGGCAAACTCCGCTCCGGGACTGACGGATATCTGGGAGATTCGTTCGAGACCATATCCGCATATGGTCCGGGAGCCGCATTGCCGCATTATATCACCCCGAAGACGGATGCTCCGGTGCTGGAGCCTCACGGTCTGTATCTGTGCGATTCAGGCGCTCATTATCTTTGCGGCACCACCGACATCACACGCACCATTCCGCTTGGGGACTGCACCCCTCTTGAGGTGAGGGACTACACACTCGTACTGAAAGGCCATATCGATCTGGCGATGGCACGTTTTCCGGAAGGTACGCCGGGCTGCAGAATCGATGCGCTCTCCAGGGCTCCGCTTTGGAATGCCGGGCTCGATTTCGGGCACGGGACCGGACACGGCGTGGGTTTCGTCCTGGGTGTGCACGAAGGGCCGCAGGACATACGGCAGAACCTGAACGGAACGCCGATGATGGAAAATATGATTACTTCCGACGAGCCGGGCATCTACCGTGAGGGGCAGTTCGGCATCAGGCACGAAAACCTGCTTCTGTGCGTTGCGGCCGGGCGTACGGAATTCGGACGTTTCCTCAGATTCGAGCCGCTTACCCTTTGCCATTTCGACACGTCAATACTCGACACGTCGCTGCTGGAGAAGAGGGAAGTGGATTGGCTCAATGACTATAACGCCAGAGTATTCGAGACCCTCTCGCCCATGCTCTCGGAGGCGGAGGCCCTCTGGCTTGGTGAAAAATGTAAACCTGTTCAGTTATGAAACGTTACATAATAAGGGCGCTGAAATATTTCGTTTACCTCAGCGTCATCCTGTTCGCAATTATTACAGTTCTTGTCGCCTTCGGACTGGTGGAGAAGAACATAGATTCGATGTTCGTGAACGGGAAGGACTCGCTGTGGCAGATAGCCCTGATAATTGCGGCATTCTCCGCCGGCTATCCGAGTAGCGGATACTCCAGGAGGGAACTCACCGTTCTTGGGGAGCCGTCCGGGGTCGAAGCGGAGATAGTACGCTATATGAAGGGAAGGAAGTACGACCTGACTTCCCGCAGTGCCGGGACAATGGTCTTCCGCAAGACGAATTCCCTTGTCAGGACAGTCAAGATGTGCGAGGATGCAATCAGTTTCGAACGCGTGCTGCAGGGCTACATCCTGGAGGGCAGGACAAAGGATATAGTCCGTATCGAATCAGGACTTTCCTCCCTGCTGTCCGACACGTCGGGGAACTAGAACAAGGAACCTCCGTAGAGCTGGTTGCGCAGGACATTTCTGAACAGCTCCTGTTCCTTGTCGGAGCAGAATGCCGCCTTGATGGGGACCATGAACAGCTTGTTCCTGAACTCCGAGGGGGTTTTCCGCATCCCGTAAAGTCTTTGCGCATCCTTCTGCGTGGTGGCTATGCTGGAGACAGGATGTTTCCCGCTTTTTGCAAGTATTTTGCGGATATCCTTCCGGGAGTAATTGTGATGGTCGGGGAATTTCATCGACGCGACAACCCTTGTGATGTCTCCCAGGTGGGCGCGGAGCGGTGCGTCGTTCGCGATTCCGCTGAAGAGTACGGTCTTCTGGCAGTATATGTACCTGGGCTCGCCGTCGGGGAACACCATTTCCGGAGCGCAGTATTCTATTTTCGTAAAGAACAGATTTATCCTTTTGCCGGACGGAGTGGTGGCTTCTCCTCCGTAGGAATCGTAGTCCTTGAGTCCGAGGCTTGCGGCAAAGCCTTCCCTGTCGGCGTCTTCGATATCGGGGCTGCATTTTGTAACGATGATGCAGTCGGCTTCATAAATCCTTTCGGGGAGGTCCCTGAGGCGTCCGAAAGGAAGGAGGGAGTCCTTCCACACAGGGCGTGTACTGTCCACCAGGACTATGTTCAGGTTCGCCTTCAATTTCCTGTATTGGAAGGCGTCGTCCAGTACTATGAGGTTTGCATTCTTTTCCTTGACCAGCCTCCTGCATCCTTCAATCCTGTCCTTGTCCACTGCGACGCAGACGTCAGGGAAGTTCTTCTTGATCTGCAGAGGCTCGTCTCCGAATTCCCTGGCCGTTCCGTCTTCCGGGACTTCGAGGAAACCTTTGCTCCTGCGTTTGTAACCTCTTGAAAGTACGGCGATGGAATAGCCCCGGAAGCAGTCCAGGTCTTCAAGCAGTCCGAGCACCATTTCCGTATGCGGGGTTTTGCCTGTCCCGCCTACCGTAACGTTGCCTATGCAGATGGTGGGGACGGGGGAGTTTTCGCTTTTCCTGCGTCCCTTGGCGTACGCATTGTCTCTGCCTTTGAGTATAAGCCTGTATATCATATCAGTTCCAGTTTTCCCCTATGTAATCCAGTATGCCGAAGAGTTCGTCCCTGTCCAGCGTAGTCACCATCTTCATCCTGGTCTCCTTGAAGTCCGGCAGCCCCTTGAAGTAGCAGGACAGGTGGCGTCTCATCTCGAAGATTCCCCGCGGTTCTCCTTTCAACTCCAGACTCAGGGCAAGATGCCTTTTCGCCAGGGCCACCCTTTCGGCCACGGTCGGTTCGGAGAGCAGTTCGCCTGTCTGCAGGTAGTGCCTGATCTCCCTGAATATCCAGGGGCGTCCGAATGTTGCGCGCCCTATCATTATTCCGTCCACGCCGTAGCGGTCGAAGGCCTCCTTCGCCTGCAGGGCCGAGGTGATGTCGCCGTTCCCGATGATGGGAATGTGCATTCTGGGGTTGTTCTTCACTTCCCCGATAAGGGTCCAGTCGGCGCTGCCGCGGTACATCTGACAGCGGGTGCGTCCGTGGATGGTAAGAGCCTTGATGCCCACGTCCTGCAGCCTTTCCGCAAGTTCGACTATTATTTTAGAATTGTCGTCCCATCCGAGGCGCGTTTTTACCGTCACGGGCTTGCCGACCGCCTCCACGACCGCCTTGGTGATGGCAACCATCTTGTCCGGCTCCCTCATCATCCCGGAGCCGGCGCCGCGGCCTGCGATTTTTGTCACCGGGCATCCGAAGTTGAGGTCTATTACGTCAGCGCCGTGCCCGCCTGCTATTTCGGCGGCCTTTTCGGCCATCCTTGCGGCCTCGACCATAGATTCGGGGATATGGCCGTAAATCTGGATTCCCACCGGGGCTTCATCCTCTCTCGTGCGCATCTTGGCGATTGCCTTGGATGCGTCGCGGATGAGTCCGTCGGAGGGTACGAATTCCGTATAAACCATATCCGCACCCTGTTCTCTGCACAGGATGCGGAATGATGCGTCGGTCACGTCTTCCATTGGTGCGAGAAGCACCGGACGCTGTCCGAGGTCCAGATTTTCCCCTATTTTCAATTAAGCTATGAAATTAACCTGGATGAACGCGTTGATGGCAACGGCCATGAACATCACTACGATGATCGTGGAGATGATGTTGCCAATGACCTTGATTCTCTTGAACCAGGTTGTTCCGTTCCAGCCGACGGTCTGGAACATGCTCCAGACTCCGTGCGTGAGGTGCAGCCAGAGGACTACGAACCAGGCGAGGTAGATAAGAAGGCTCCACCATTTTCCGAACACGAGACCCAGAAGGATGTAGGGGTTGTTCTCGAAAGTTCCGATATGGAGAAGTTCGGGCATCTGCATCTTCATCCAGAAACCGGTGAGGTGGAATGCGAGGATGCCGAGGATGAGGAGTCCGAGAACGAGCATGTTCTTCGAGCTCCACGAGTCCGTGGCGCCTTTCTGGGAAACTTCATAGCGCTTGATTCCTCCGCGGGCGATGATGTTGCGCACCGTAAGCCAGCATCCGTAGAGGATGTGGATGACGAACCCGAGAGCGAGCACGGGGACCATTATGCTGATGAACGGAGTGCTCATGAAGTCACATCCGAGTTTGAAAAGACCGTCTCCCGCGGAGAAGAGAACTTCGTCATTCGCAACTGCGCCGTAGGTGTGGAGGAATACGGAATCGATGACTGAGAAGAAGTTGATGGTGGCGTGGAGAAGGAGGAACAGAACAAGGAACGCTCCGCTCACTGCCTGGATGAACTTCTTTCCGATGGATGAATTGAAAATAAACATATCGTTTGTAGTTTTTGTCCCTTTTTGGATTCGCAAATATAACCCGAATCTTGCAATCTTCATAATTTTGGGATACTTTTGTTACCAGTATACTGTTGTATCGATATGTACAGAAGAGTTCTCCTCAAATTGAGCGGCGAAAGCCTCGGGGGCCCTGCAGGAAAGGGCATTGATGAAAAAAGCCTTGCGAAATATGCCGCAGAGATAGCTCAGGCGGTGCGCAAGGGGTACCAGATAGCGATTGTAAACGGCGGCGGAAACATTTTCCGCGGGCTTCAGGGTGTCGGCAAAGGTTTTGACCGCGTCACGGGAGACCGTATGGGGATGCTTGCAACCGTCATCAACTCTCTCGCGCTTGCCGGCGCCCTTCGCAGTGAAGGCATCGATGCGCAGGTGTTCACCGCGGTCCAGATGGTTCCCGTCGCAAGGCCGTACGTCCGTGAGGATGCGCTGTCCCTGCTTGAAAACGGCGGTGTGGCCATCATCTCCGGCGGCACCGGCAATCCCTTCTTCTCCACCGATTCGGGTGCGGCCCTCCGTGCGCTGGAGGTCGGGGCGGATGCGCTCCTGAAGGCTACCAGGGTGGATGGCGTCTATACCGCCGACCCCGAAAAGGACCCCGATGCCGTCAAGTACGAGGAACTCACCTTCGACAAGGCTCTGGTAGACCACCTGAAGGTGATGGACGCCACCGCCTTCGCGCTTTGCGAGCAGGGTCCCGTCCCCGTCGTGGTATTCAATGTTTCCGAAGAGGGCGCCCTTATGAGGGTTCTCGAAGGTGAGCCGATCGGTACAGTTGTTCACGCATAATCAAACACTCCTGAAATAATATGTTGACAGACAAAGCAAAGGAAGTTATCAGCAGCGCTGATTCCAAGATGAAGGGAGCCATCGCTTTCCTTGACGAAAGCCTCAAGGCTTACCGCGTAGGCAAGGCCAATCCGGCAATCTTCAACAAGGTTACCGTGGACTACTACGGAACTCCCACTCCCATTCCGCAGGTCGCATCAGTGACCACTCCCGATGCCAAGACCATCGCTATCCAGCCTTGGGAGCGTTCTCTCATCGGGGCCATCGAAAAGGCCATCCTCGATGCCAACGTGGGCCTCACCCCGTCCAACAACGGAGAGACCATCCGCTGCATCGTGCCCGCCCTTACCGAGGAACGCCGCAAGGAACTGATCAAGAAGGCCAAGGGTGAGGGTGAGAACGCCAAGGTCATAATCCGCAACTCGAGGAGGGATGCCGTCGACCTTTTGAAGAAGGCCCAGAAGAACGAAGGGATGTCCGAGGATACCGAAAAGGAAGCCGAAAACGAGGTTCAGAAGATCACCGACAAGAACATCAAGGCTGTGGACGATCTCGTTGCGGCCAAGGAGAAAGACATAATGACCGTATAGGCGGTTTTGTTTTTCCGAAAATATTTTATACCTTTGCGACCCCTATAATGTGTAGGGATCGCAAATTTTATTTATTAACCATTTAAGATCAAGTTAATGGACACACTTAGTTACAAGACAGTATCGCTGAACAAAGCGACTGTAACGAAGAATTGGGTGGTCATTGATGCGACGGATCTGCCTCTGGGACGCCTTGCTTCCCGTGTTGCACTCGTGCTTCGCGGAAAGAACAAGCCCGGCTACACACCCAACGTGGACTGCGGTGACAACGTCATCGTCGTAAACGCTGAGAAAGTGGCTCTCAAGGGCAACAAGATGACCGATCGTGTGTACACACGCTACACCGGATATCCGGGAGGACAGCGTTTCACCACACCTAAGGAAATCCTCGCAAAGAGACCTGCCGAACTCATTAGGATGTCAGTTAAGGGTATGCTTCCTAAGACACGCCTTGGTGACGACCAGCTCAACAACCTGTTTGTATATGCAGGTCCCGAGCATCCCCATCAGGCACAGAACCCTAAAGAAATCAAGTTGAACGAAATTTAAACAGAGCAAATGGAACAGACACACGCCCTTGGAAGACGTAAAGCAGCTGTAGCTCGCGTTTATCTCACTGCCGGAAATGGCAACATTACAATCAACGGCCGTCCCCTTGAGGATTACTTCAAGGAGGAAACTCTCCGCTATGTTGTAATGCAGGCCTTCGAAGCTACCGGAACAGCAGGCCAGTTCGATACCAAGATCACCATCGTAGGTGGAGGTATCAAGGGACAGGCAGAGGCTGTACGCCTCGGTATCGCCCGCGCACTTTGTGAGGTTGACAAAGAAGCATATCGTTCCACCCTCAAGGCAGCCGGTTTCCTCACTCGCGACGCACGCGAAGTCGAGCGTAAGAAACCTGGTCAGCCCGGTGCACGCCGTCGCTTCCAGTTCAGTAAACGTTAGTTATTATTTACTGCTTTTTGTACAGTCGCGGTTTTTAAACTTTATGGCTGCGAAGCCGGTATGAAGCTGCCGCGCTGCGGAAAATCCCCAGGACTGGCAAGGCCACTGCCCGGAGATTGAAGAAAAGAGAAAAACAAAAAAAGAATTAAGACATTATGTCAAGAACAAATTTCCAAGAATTGCTTGATGCAGGTGCACATTTCGGACATCTTGCCCGTAAGTGGAACCCTAAAATGGCTCCGTACATCTTCGACCAGAAGAACGGAATCCACATCATCGACCTGCACAAGACAGTCGTCAAGGTTGACGAGGCTGCGGAAGCAATGAAGGAGCTTGCAAAATCAGGACGCAAGATCCTTTTCGTAGCCACCAAGAAGCAGGCTAAGGAAATCGTTTCCGAGAAAGCCGCTTCAGTAGGCATGCCTTACATTACCGAGCGTTGGGCCGGCGGTATGCTTACAAACTTCCCCACCGTCCGCAAGGCCATCAAGAAAATGGCTACCATCGACAAGATGAAAGAGGACGGAACTTTCGACAAACTCGCAAAGCGTGAGCGCCTCCAGGTTGACCGCCAGAGGGCGAAGCTCGAGTTGAACCTCGGTTCTATCCGTGATATGAGCCGCCTTCCTTCAGCACTCTTCGTAATCGATGTACAGAAAGAGGCAAATGCTGTGAAAGAAGCAAATCGTCTTAACATCCCGGTATTCGCTATGGTTGATACATGTTGCGATCCTACCCCGATTGATTATGTGATTCCGGCAAA
>JAKSJY010000059.1 GCA_024402025.1 Bacteroidales bacterium | reverse complement strand
TGCATATGGATAAGCGCCCAAAGACTCTGTGGTCCAAAAGTAACCGGATTCTCCAATCTCTTCCGGATTGTCACCCCCAACCCTTCCGGCAAACGGAAGGAAAATGAAATTTCTGCTGTTGCCTTTTTTGTTGACCTTATAGCCGTAAACCTTTGTTTTTGGATAATAGCAGCATCTCCACTCGCATTTGTCGAGAAGTTCCTGAACCTCCGCATTTGTCGGCATTCTCCATCCATCCCCCATTTTCGCCTTTGCCACGTCACATTCCACCGGCAGGATTTCCGTATGCTGGAATTGATAATTATCGAAAGTATAGGTTTCCTTGGTTTCCGTTTCGCCCCAGGCATAATAATCTCCAAACTCGTACGGTTTTTCCGCTCCAATATTGCAGCTTGCCCATTTTACCGAGAGTCCGAGATCCACGAATTCATAATTTCCGAGCAAGGTGCCCTGCTGGAAAAGACCGTCTTTCATATCATCCTTCTGACACGAAAGAAGGCATAGTAGGGAAACCACCCCAATCGCATAACAAAGAAACTTCTTCATATCCATCATTTTTATTGTGCGAAATTAAACAAAAAAAATCATTACATTTGCGGAGATATTGCATCGGCACTGAGACCGTGACAAGTCAAGGACCGGCGCACACACAGAAAAAACCGATTTCAGATCCGGAGGAACACACTGATGGAAAAGAGGACAGGCACAGTTATCATTTCAATCGAAGACAGGGAGCAGGCATCGCAGCTGAACGCTGTGATTTCCAGACATGCGGACATCATCCTTTGCCGTATGGGCTATCCCCGCAAAAACAACAAAGCTATCATCACTCTTCTTCTTGAGGGGACCACGGACCAGATCGGAGCGCTCACCGGCCAGCTCGGCCTGTTAGGCGGCATCGAAGTCAAATCCGCACTCCTCAAACCCAGAAATGATGATGAATAAATTCTTCGCGGCGCTGATTCTGTCCGCATCCATCCCCGCTTTCATAGCCTCGGCATCCCCCGCCGCCCCAAACCCCGGACTCCCCGACACCCTTATCCTCCAGGAATCCGTCATCAGCACCCTGAAAGCCGGCCGAAATCTGGACGAGGTTCCAGCCGAAGCCGTAATCGCCACATCCCTCGACGCACGCAAACTTTCCTCTCTGACCGTAGCCGACATTCTGCGGAAGTCCCCCGGCGTCTCCAAGGGAGGCGACGGCATCTGGGCCACCAGCCTCCGCATCCGCGGACTCTCTGACAGCCGCCTGGTCACCCTCGCCGACGGCAGCAGGATCGAAGTGGCATCCGACCTCACCACATCGCTCAGCATGTTCGACCCCAACGACATCGAGCGCATCGAGATCATCAAGGGCGCGCAATCCTCGATCTACGGCAGCGGCGCCATCGGCGGCATCATCAACGTCATCACCCGCGACGGCCACTTCGCCCCGACCCCCTACTTCAGCGGCAACGCCACCGCCTCCTTCTCCACCGCCAACAACGCCCACAGCGAATACCTCTCCCTCTGCGGCGGCGCGCAGAAGTGGTACCTCAAGGTCAACGGCTCCTTCCGCCAGGCCGGCGACGTACGCACACCTCTCGGCATACTTCCCAACAGCGGATACAACAGCGCCGACTTCGGAGCCACCGCCGCATTCAAGCCCGCCGTCAACCACACCCTCAGGCTCCAGCTCCGGAAAAACCACTCCTGGGACGTCGGCACCCCCGGCGGCGCAGCCTTCACCCCCAACGCCACCGCGTCCTACAGGACAGCATCCCGCACCCTAGCAAACCTCACCTACGACATCTCCAATCCCATCCCCCACCTTGAGGTCCTCAAGTTCAAAGCCTTCTATCAGGCCATCCTCCTCGACGTCGCGATGGACCCCAATATGCCCAAGCCCCAGACCGGCGCGGTTCCAACCCTCGTAGCCCCCTATGCCGGGCATCGCACCCTCGGAGGCAGCGTTGAGAGCAGATGGAACTTCGCGCAGTGCAACAACCTCACCGCCGGCGTCGAAATGTGGCGCAGATCCATCACCAGCGACCGCAAAAAATACATCGACCAGTACGCCGACGGCAATCTCTCCGCCCGTATGATACGCGCCGAAATACCCCTTCCCGACGCCTCATACCTCTCCACCGGTATCTATGCCCAGGACGAGATGCGCCTTCCCGGCGACAGGTTCATCCTGACCCTCGGAGGCCGCGCCGACCTGAACTTCGTGCGCAACGGCGAATGCCACAATGTCGAATACATCCAAAACGTCACCACCGGCACTACCGTCTCCACCCCTCCCGGCAAGTTCACCACCTTCCACGCCAGCACCCGCACCGACCCCTCCTGGGGCGCCAACGCCGGACTTCTCTTCAAAGCCCGCAACAACCTCGACCTCACTCTCAACCTCTCCCGCTCGTACCGCAGCCCCGCCCTCGAGGAACTCTTCAAGTTCATCGACCTCTCAGGCAACAAAATCCATTTCGGCAACCCCGAACTCGAATCCGAGAAAGGACTTGGCGCCGACATCGGGGCAAGGTTCCACGGCGACAGGCTCACCGTGCGCGCCAATGCCTTTCTCAGTAGCATCGACGATATGATAGTCGAGCGCAAAGTCAACTCCTCCCCCGACAGCGTCAACGACACCCTACGGCTCTGCAATGCCGCCAGGGGTCTGCTCTACGGAGCCGAATTCAGCATCTCCTGCAAAATGACGGAGCACCTCGGAGCCTATGCCTGCGGAGCCGCCACCATCGGCAAAGAAATCCCCGCTTCCGGCAATGAAGCCTCCACTCCCGGATGGCTGCCTATGATACCCCCCGCCAGTCTTGTCGCCGGCATCACCTACGACAACAGCCGCATCCTCGGTGCCGACCTGGGCATCACCGCCGCCGCCCCGCGCAAAGAAGTCGCGGATGGCGAAAGAAGCACGCAGGGATGGTGGAGACTCGACCTCGGGCTGCACTCCAGGATTTTCAGCCTCGGGGGGTGCAACCTCCAGCTCTTCGGCGGAATAGACAACATACTGGATGCCGCATACACCAATTTCCTCTCCACCAACAGGGGCAACATAATATGCGAACCCGGAAGAAATTTCTATCTTCGCGCAAACCTGACGTTCTGAATCCCTATGAGCGATATGCGCCAACTGAACCTCTTCACCCTCCGCGGTCCTTCCGCCGTGGAGATGGCGGGGCTGCCGGACGATGCCGGATATAGCGTCACCATCCTCGACGAGCCGGCGCAGGCACTCTCCGGGATGGAGCGCGGCATTCCGGATTTCGCCGTCCTCCCAAGTCCGATGGGCGCCATCCTGCACGACAAAGGCATCCCCTACAGCATTCTCTGCACCACCATCCGCGGCGGACTCTTCCTCTGCGGCATCCCCGGCCCCGGAGCCATCCTCCCGAATACCCTCCCCGAACTCAAGGGCAGCACCATACGCACACTTGGCAGCGTGTCCCCTCCAGAGCAGCTCCTGCGCCGCGTCCTTGCCCTCTCCGGCCTCGCCCCCGACTCCGACGTCCTCTTCGAGCACAGCCTCTCCACGCACCGTGAACTCTCCGACGCAGCGCTCCGGGGCGAGGCCGGGCTGTACCTTCTCTCCGAGCCCTTCGTATCCATCGCCCTCGCATCCCCCGGCTCCCGGCTCCGTATCCTGATGGACCTGGGCGACGAATGCCTCAAGGCCGAAGGCAGGCGCCCGGCCATCGCATCCCTGTTCTGCAAGGACAGCCTCAAAGGGACCCGGGCCGCACAGCAGGTCATATCCGATATGAAGTTTTCCTGCGAATGGGTGAAAGCCAACCCTGCGCAGGCGGTGCGGAAAGTCATCTCGAGCGGCATCTTCCAAGACTCCGCAGCCGAAGCCCTGGAAACCTCCATTCCCCGTTCGGGCTTCGAAATTGTTGACAATCTGCTTTAAAATGGCTATCTTCGCGCCCTGTACGAAAGTGCGCACAAGAAGACTTATCAATAATCTATGAAGATAACATCTATCGAAGATCTGAAACAGATCAAAAAGAAAGTGAAAAAGCCCATCCAGGTACTCGTGTGCGGCGGTACCGGATGCAAGGCCCCCACCAGCGCCGAAATCGCCGAAAATATGAAAGCCTGCCTCCGGAAATACGGAGCGGAGAAGGACGTGGAAATCATCACCACCGGATGCTTCGGATTCTGCGAGAAAGGCCCCATCGTCAAGATACTTCCGGACAATACATTCTATACGAAAGTCAAGCCCAAAGACGCCGAAGAGATTATCAGGGAGCACGTCCTCGGAGGAAACAAGATCCAGCGCCTGCTCTACGTGGACCCCGAGACCAACGCCTCCGTGAGCGACTCGCAGCATATGAACTTCTACCGCAAGCAGATCCGCATAGCCCTGCGCAACTGCGGCCTCATCGACCCTGAGAACATAGAGGAATACATCGCCAACGACGGCTACACCGCCCTCGCCGACTGCCTCGCGAACAAGACTCCCGAGCAGGTCATCGACATCGTCAAGCGCAGCGGTCTCCGCGGACGCGGCGGCGCCGGCTTCCCCACCGGCAACAAGTGGGAATTCGCCAGCAAGAGCCGCTCGGACGTGAAATACGTAGTGTGCAACGCGGATGAAGGCGACCCCGGTGCATTTATGGACCGTTCCATAATGGAAGGCGACCCCAACTCCATCATTGAGGCAATGTCCATCTGCGGCTACGCAATCGGTGCCTCCCACGGACTCATCTACGTCCGCGCCGAGTACCCTCTTGCCATCCACCGCCTCAAGACCGCCATCGCCCAGGCAACGGAACTCGGCCTGCTCGGCGAGAACATCCTCGGCAGCGGCTTCAACTTCGACATCACCATCCGCTACGGCGCCGGCGCGTTCGTCTGCGGAGAGGAGACGGCACTCATCCACTCGATGGAGGGCAAACGCGGCGAGCCTACGCTCAAACCGCCATTCCCCGCAGTGGAAGGCTACAAGAAATATCCTACCAACGTCAACAACGTCGAGACCTGGGCCAACATCCCCGTAATCTTCCAGAAAGGTCCCGAATGGTTCGCATCCATCGGCACCGAGAAGTCAAAGGGCACCAAGGTCTTCGCCCTTGCCGGCAAGATCAACAACGTCGGACTCATAGAAGTGCCTATGGGCACCACCCTGCGTGAAGTCATCTACGAAATCGGCGGCGGCATCAAGGACGGCAAGAAGTTCAAGGCCGTCCAGACCGGAGGTCCTTCCGGCGGTTGCCTTACCGAAAAGCACCTCGACATCCCCATCGACTACGAAAGCCTGACGGCCGCCGGATCGATGATGGGCTCTGGAGGAATGATAGTGATGGACGAGGACAACTGCATGGTGCAGGTGGCCCGTTTCTACCTCGGCTTCATAGTTGAAGAGTCCTGCGGAAAATGCGCTCCCTGCCGCATAGGCAACAAGAGGATGCTTGAAATCCTCGACAGGATAGTCGCAGGAAAGGGCTGCGTGGAAGACCTCGAAAAACTCGAGAACCTCGCCAACGTCATCAAGGACACGGCCCTCTGCGGACTCGGCCAGACCTCTCCGAACCCCGTGCTCTCGACTCTCGCCAACTTCCGCGACGAATACCTCGAGCACGTCGTCGACAAGAAATGCCGCGCAAAGCAGTGCACCTCGATGCTCAGCTATGTCATCGAACCCGACAAGTGCGTCGGCTGCCACCTCTGCGCAAAGAACTGCCCCGTGGATGCAATCTCCGGCCAGCTCAAGGAAAAGCACGTCATCGACCAGAGCAAGTGCATCAAGTGCGGCACCTGTATGAGCAACTGCCGTCTGCACGCCATCACCCTCAAATAACGGAATCCAATGGAACAGAACAAGATAAATCTCACCATAGACGAACGCCGCATCGCTGTCGAACCCGGTACGACGATTCTTGACGCCGCGAAGCAGTGCGGCATCGAAATACCCACCCTGTGCCATATCAACCTCAAGGGCACCTGCGTTAACAGCCATCCCGCATCCTGCAGGATGTGCGTAGTAGAAGTGGCCGGAAGGAGGAACCTCGCCCCCGCCTGCGCGACAGCCTGCGCGGAAGGGATGGAGGTGCACACCAACACGATGCGCGTTCTCAACGCAAGAAGGACCGTCCTCGAACTCATACTCTCGAACCACCCGCACGACTGCCTCATCTGCCCCAAATCGGGCAGCTGTGAGCTCCAGGACCTTGCGCGCAAGCTCAAGATCCACGAGACCCCCTACGAAGGCGGAGAAAAGTCCTGCCACGCGGTGGAGAAGACCGTCTCCATCGTCCGCGATATGAACAAGTGCATCCTGTGCCGCCGCTGCGAGACGATGTGCAATGAAGTGCAGACCGTAGGCGCCATCGGGGCGATGAACAGAGGCTTCGAGACCAAGATAGCCCCCGCCTTCGGGATAAAACTCTCCGAGAGCGAATGCACCTACTGCGGACAATGCGTAGCCGTATGCCCCGTAGGAGCCCTCACCGAAGTGGACAACACGGGCAGGCTCATCAGCGACCTCGCAAACAAGGACAAGACGGTGATAGTGCAGACCGCACCTGCCGTACGCGTCGCAATTGGCGAAGAATTCGGCTACCCCGCCGGAACGATAGTTACGGGAAAACTCGTCAGCGCCCTGCGCAAACTCGGATTCGACTATGTGTTCGACACCGACTTCGCCGCGGACCTTACGATTATGGAAGAAGGCAGCGAACTTCTCGACAGGCTCCAGAAATACCTGAAGGGAGACAAGAGCGTCGCACTCCCCATACTTACCTCCTGCTGCCCCGCCTGGGTCAACTTCTTCGAGCACCAGTTCCCCGATATGCTCGACCTCCCCTCGACGGCACGCTCACCCCAGCAGATGTTCGGCTCCATAGCCAAGACCTGGTGGGCGGAAAAGATGGGAATACCCAGAGAGAAACTCATTGTAGTCTCCGTGATGCCCTGCCTCGCGAAGAAATACGAAAGCGGACGCGACGAATTCAAGACCGACGGCAATCCGGACGTGGACTACTCACTTTCCACACGCGAACTCGCAACCCTCATCAAGGAAGCGAACATAGATTTCAATTCACTGGACGAGGATGATTTCGACAAGCCCCTCGGAGAATCCACGGGCGCAAGCGTCATCTTCGGCGCTACCGGAGGAGTAATGGAAGCCGCACTCCGTACCGCTTACGAACTCCAGACCGGAAAGACACTCGAGAAGGTCGATTTCACACAGGTCAGAGGACTTGACGGAGTACGCGAAGCTACGGTCGATATGGACGGACTGGAATTGAGGGTAGGAATAGCCCACGGACTTGGCAACGCCCGCCGTATGCTCGAAGACATACGCTCCGGCAAGAGCAAGTTCCACGCCATCGAGATTATGGCCTGTCCGGGAGGATGCGTAGGAGGAGGCGGACAACCTCTGCACCACGGCAACTCCGAGATCATCGAAGCCCGCCGCAAGGCCGTTTACGCCGAGGACAGCAGAAAGCCTCTGCGCAAATCGCACGAGAATCCCGACATTCAGAAACTGTATGAGGAATTCCTGGGCAAGCCCCTTTCGGAGAAGTCCCACAAACTTCTGCACACACATTATTTCAACAAATCCGAGGAGAAGTAAGACAATGGAGAACAATCATATATCCTGCGCCGCCATCGAGAAGATCAACGAGATCTGCCAGGCGCACAACAATGACGCCGGAGAACTCATCAACATACTGCACGAAACGCAGAACACCCTGGGCTATCTTCCCAGAGAAGTACAGGAGCGCATAGCCAGAAACCTCGGGATTCCTTCCACGCGCGTGAACGGCGTGGTAAGTTTCTACGCCTTCTTCACCGAAAAGCCCAAAGGCAAGCATCCCATCTCCGTATGTATGGGAACAGCCTGCTACGTGCGCGGCTCGGAAAAAGTGCTGGATGAGGTGAAGAAAGTCCTTGGAATAGAAGTCGGCGAGACCACCCCCGACGGAGTCTTCTCCCTCGACTGCCTCAGATGCGTAGGTGCCTGCGGCCTTGCTCCCGTCCTGACAATCGACGGAAAGGTCTACGGCAACGTCGATCCCAAGAACGTCCGTAAAATCATCGAAGACTCCCT
>JAKSJY010000058.1 GCA_024402025.1 Bacteroidales bacterium | reverse complement strand
GCCGGTTGACGGTTTTCTGTTAAAAAATTACTATTTTTATAATTTAAAATATAATCAGCTATGAAATTCAAGAATATCTGTATTGTGGTGCTGGCGATGACGGTCGCTTCCTGCACCACCCCACCGTCGGGCTACGACGGCGTGTATGAAGGTAAAGAGTTGGACCACATTGCGTTTCCTCTCGGAGGACTGGGCGCGGGTATGATTTGCGTGGAAGGCACGGGCGCGCTCTCCAATGTCTCTCTCTTCCACGAACCGGACCTTTTCAACGAACCCGCCACTTTCTCCGCAATATGCGTGAAAGGATATGAGAACGGGGCGAAGGTGCTTGAGGGACAGGTTCCCGATTACAAGATTTTCGGACGCGGACAGGGGGGACTGGGCTACGGCCAGACAACCTGGGGTATGCCCCGCTTCGAGGATTGCAGATTCACCGGCCGTTTCCCGTTCGCGGAAATTGACCTTGGCGACAAAGATATTCCGTTGGAAGTCAAGGTACAGGCCTGGAGCCCGTTCGTTCCCAACGACGAGGATGCCTCCAGCCTGCCTGTCGCCTGCCTCGAATACAGTTTTACCAATACGACTTCGCAGAGGCTAGAGACGATATACACTTTCAGCACGAAGAATTTCCTCGACAGGTCCCAGTATTCCAGGGGCTATATCGTCAATATGAAGAACGGGTTCGTGCTCAATGCTGAAGCCGACCCCGGCAGACCTTACGAAGAGGCTCATCTGGCGGTATATACCGACAGGCCCGGCACCGTTGTGGACGGATGCTGGTTCAGGGGAGGCTGGTTCGACCCTCTCACTATCGAGTGGAACAAGGTGGCGGCAGGGGTTATCAACAACCGCCCGGCCGAGAGCTTCACGGACGGCCAGTACGGTGCTTCGCTCAGCGTTCCTGTCAGCATAGAGCCCGGGGCGACGGAGACCGTACGCCTCAATCTCGTCTGGTATGTGCCCACGAGCAGGGTGTCTCACTATGACAGCGAGGTCAACGAGGGCTACACTCCCTCCGTTTACGAGCCCTGGTACAGCCACCGTTTTGCGAATCTGGAGGAGACCGTCGCATTCTGGAATGAAAACCGCGAATCTCTGAAAAAACGTTCCGAACTCTTTTCCGAGACATTCTTCGGGACAACTCTTCCCGCAGAGGTCATCGATGCCGTAGGCTCCAATCTTTCGATACTCAAATCCCCCACGGTCCTGCGCCAACACGACGGCAGGCTTCACTGCTATGAAGGTACGGGGGACACCTGGGGTTCCTGCCCCGGCACCACGACGCACGTCTGGAACTATGCTCAGGCAATCCCTCATCTTTTCCCGAACCTTGAGCGCACTTTGCGTGAGACGGAATTCTTTGTGGCACAGGACGAGAGAGGACATCAGGTTTTCCGCGTGGCATTACCGATACGTCCCACCAAGCACGACTTCCACGCTGCCGCCGACGGACAGTTGGGAGGCATCACAAAGGTGTACAGGGACTGGCGAATCAGTGGCAACGACAACTGGCTCAAAGCCATTTTTCCGAAGGTCAGGGCAAGTCTGGACTATTGCATAGAGACCTGGGATCCGGACCATATCGGGGCGATGCGCGAACCGCAGCACAACACATACGACATAGAGTTCTGGGGAGCCAACGGTATGATGATGTCCTTCTACGCCTCCGCGCTGGACAGTTATATCGCAATGGCGGAATACCTCGGTGAGGAGTGCGGCAGATACAGGGACCTGCTTGACAAATGCCGCCGCTATATGAAGGATAATCTTTGGGACGGGGAGTATTTCTTCCAGAAAGTGGAATGGACCGGACTTCACGCCGGCAGTCCGCTTGAAGCCCAGTCATATCAGAGCTCTTACAGTCCTGAGGCGCTGGAGATTCTTCAGAAGGAGGGCCCCAAATATCAGTATGGCACCGGATGCCTTACCGACGGTGTTCTCGGCTGCTGGATGTCATTGACAAGCGGCAGGGAGGACCCTCTTGACAGGGAACTCGTCAAGAGCCATCTGAATTCGGTCTACAGATACAATTTCCGCTCCGATATGAGCGACCATTCCTGCACGCAGCGCCCCGGATACGGTGGAAGGCACGATGCCGGAACGCTGATCTGCAGTTGGCCGAAGGGAGGGAAGCCGAGCCTGCCTTTCGTCTACAGCGACGAGGTATGGACAGGAATCGAGTATCAGGCCGCCTCTCATCTGATTTTCGAAGGGGAGGTGGAGAAAGGTCTTGAGATGGTCCGTGCAGTCAGAAGCAGATATGACGGCACCGTGCGCAATCCGTACAATGAATATGAGTGCGGAAACTGGTATGCCCGCGCGTTGTCAAGCTACAGCCTTCTTCAGGCTCTCACGGGAATCCGGTATGATGCGGTCGAAAAGACCCTCTACATCGACCCGAAAATCAAGGGGGACTTCAGCTCGTTCCTCAGCACCAATTTCGGGTATGCTTCCGTAGGAATAAGGGGAGGCAAGCCGTTCCTGGAGGTGAAGGAGGGCGACATTCCCGTTGAACGCACAATCCTGTCCGGGCAGGAGTCCGGTCTTGAAATGAATTGAAACCATATTTTTTAATGCAATATGAACAAATATCCTAAAATCGGTATACGTCCTACCATTGACGGACGTCAGGGCGGAGTCAGAGAGGCTCTTGAAGAAAAGACAATGAAACTGGCGAAGGCTGTCGCTGAACTTATCAGCGGAAATCTCCGCAACGGGGACGGCTCCCCTGTGGAATGTGTCATTGCAGACAGTACCATCGGCCGTGTCGCCGAAAGCGCGGCCTGTCAGGAGAAATTCGAAAGGGAAGGGGTGGGAGCTACCATTTCCGTGACCAGCTGCTGGTGCTATGGCTCCGAGACGATGGATATGAATCCTCATTGGCCGAAGGCCGTGTGGGGTTTCAACGGGACCGAGCGCCCCGGTGCGGTATATCTTGCGGCGGTGCTTGCCGCCCACGCCCAGAAGGGACTTCCCGCTTTCGGAATCTACGGACACGACGTGCAGGATCTGGATGACAATACCATCCCCGCCGATGCGGCTGAAAAGATTCTCCGCTGGGCACGTGCCGCCGTGGCTGTCGCAACTATGCGCGGCAAGAGTTATCTCAGTCTCGGAAACACCTGTATGGGTATAGCCGGTTCCATAGTGAATGCCGACTTCCTTCAGGATTATCTCGGAATGAGGACAGAATATGTCTCCCTTGTGGAAATTCTTCGCCGCGTGGACTTCGGAATCTATGACCACGAGGAGTTCGAAAAGGCTATGGCCTGGATTGAGAAATACTGCAAGCCCAATGAGGGACACGACTACAACGAGGACCGTCCGCTCTTCCCCGGAACCCCTATGACTACCTTCAACGGCAAGGGAAAGGGAAAGAACCGCGAGGAGAAGGATGCCGATTGGGAATTCACGGTAAAGAATATGATGATTATCCGGGACCTTATGGAAGGCAACGGCAAACTGCTTGAAATGGGTTACAAGGAGGAGGCTCTCGGCCACAACGCCATTGCGGCGGGTGTCCAGGGACAGCGTCAGTGGACCGACTACAAGCCCAACTTCGACTTCCCCGAATCCCTGATGTGCTCCTCATACGACTGGAACGGAATCCGTGAGGCCAAGGTTCTCGCTACCGAAAACGACTTTATGAACGGCATTTCGATGCTCTTCGGCCATCTCCTTACAAACAAGGGCGTGATGTTCAGCGACATCAGGACATACTGGAGCCCCGAGGCCGTGAAGAGAGTCACCGGCAAGGCTCCCAAGGGCGCGGCTGCCGGAGGATTCATCCACCTCATCAACTCAGGCGCGACCACTCTGGATGCCACCGGAGCGATGAAGGATGCCGAGGGCAATCCTACTATGAAAACTCCTTGGGAGATGACTCCCGCAGATGCGGAAGCCTGCCTTAAAGCAACCAGCTGGATGCCTGCCGACCGTGATTATTTCCGTGGCGGCGGATATTCCTCACACTTCCTGAGCCGTGGCGGAATGCCTATGACGATGATGCGTCTGAATATGGTCAAGGGTCTCGGTCCCGTTCTCCAGCTTGCTGAAGGATGGACGGTGGAACTTGAACCGGATATGCACGACATCCTCGACAAACGCACGGACCCCACCTGGCCCACGACCTGGTTCGTTCCTCGTCTTGACGCCGGGAAAGACTGCTTCAAGGATGTGTACAGCGTGATGAATTGCTGGGGTGCTAACCACGGTGCAATCGCATACGGACATATCGGAGCCGACCTGCTCACTCTCTGCTCGATGCTACGCATCCCCGTCTGCATGCACAACGTTCCTGAAGAGAAGATTTTCCGTCCTTCCGCCTGGAATGCCTTCGGAATGGACAAGGAAGGAGCGGATTACAGAGCTTGCGCCAACTTCGGTCCAATCTATAAATAAGAATCTGTTTTCTGATGGAAACTGGTCCTAAACTGGTGGAACGGCAGTATCTGCTGCCGTTCATCCTCATTACCTCACTGTTCGCACTCTGGGGTTTTGCAAACGACATAACGAATCCTATGGTGGCGGCGTTCCAGACGGTTATGGAACTCTCCGCCGCCAAGGCTTCCCTTATACAGTTCGCCTTCTACGGCGGATATGCCACTATGGCCGTTCCGGCGGCTCTTTTCATCAGGAAATACAGCTACAAGAGCGGAATTCTGCTGGGCCTGACTCTCTATGCCATCGGCGCATTCCTCTTCATACCGGCCGCTTCGATGCAGAGTTTCGTCTTCTTCTGCTTCTCGCTCTATATCCTGACCTTCGGCCTGGCCTTCCTTGAGACCACCGCCAACCCTTTCATACTTTCTCTCGGCGCGAAGGAGAACTCCACCCGCAGATTAAATCTTGCGCAGGCCTTCAACCCGATGGGGTCGCTGATGGGAATGGCTGTCGCCTCGTTCATAGTCCTGCCATCTCTCTTGAGCGACACTCATCGTGACGCCTCCGGCAAACTGATATTCGACCAGCTGCCTGAAGCCGTAAAGGCCACCGAAAGGGTTGCGGACCTTGCGGTTATCAGGAATGCATACGTGGCGTTGGGCGTAGTCGTACTGATTGTGCTCGTCGTGATTGCGCTGACGAAGATGCCGAAGACCACGGTCAATGATCCGTCCCTCAAGGCCCGGGATACGCTCGGGCGATTATGGCGGAACAGGACATACCGTGAGGGCGTGCTTGCTCAGGTATTTTATGTGGGAGCGCAGATAATGGTATGGACCTTCATCATCCAGTATGCCGACAATCTGGGAATCGACAAAGCTACGGCACAGAAATACAACATCCTCGCGATGATGGGCTTCCTGACCTTCAGGTTTGTCTCCACCTTCCTGATGAAGTATGTGAATTCACGGAAGCTGCTGGCGATATTCGGTATCTGTGCCGGTATCTGTACGGTCGGAGCGATTGTGATTGTCGGCAAGGCGGGTCTCTGCTGCCTGGTGGCAATCAGTTTGTTCATGAGTCTGATGTTCCCTACGATATACGGAATTTCTCTGGAGGACGTCAGCGCCCAGGACAGTACTCTTGCCGCATCGTTCCTTGTAATGGCAATAGTCGGAGGTTCGATTCTGCCGCCTCTTCAGGGTGCAATCATCGACAGGGGAGTGATTCTCGGACATCCTGCGGTCAACGTCAGTTTCATTCTGCCGCTGACCTGCTTCGTGATGGTCACTGTTTTCGGACTGCGGGCGTTTGCCCGCACGGGGCGCTCGTAAGAGGCCTTATTCCAGAAATCTTTCTCTGAGGGAGCGGATGTCTTCGTCGGAGAGGCAGATGGGGCCTTTGAGGAACTCCAGCAGGGAGCCGTACTGCTCCTCGACCGTGTCGAGTGCGGCGGCGAAATATTTCGAGTTCACGCCGATGAAGGTGAGGGCCGCCTCCTTCTCCTCTTTGGTGGCAAGGCGCCCGTAAATCTCTTCGACCTCCTGACGGTACACCTCGTTGGAGATTTCATAATCCTCCATTATGAGCTTTCGGTCCGCTCCAAGAGCCGCGAGCATAAGGGCCGCGCCGAGACCGGTGCGGTCTTTCCCCTGTGAGCAGTGCCAGTAGACGGCACCGTCCTCACAATCCAATATGTTCAGGAAGAAACCGGCATACTGGACCTGCGTGAACTCTGTGGTTATCATAACCGTGTACATATCCCTGGCAACCTCCTGCACCTTCTTTTCGGAGGCGTGGACGGTCAGCCAGCTGACAAGGTCGCGGTAGGCTTCGGACGGCAGGGAAAGTTTTTCCATCTGCATACTGTCTTCGTCGAAGGCCGGCAGCCAGATACGGCTCGCTCCGGGAATCTCCATATCCGGCGTGCGCTTGACTTCGAAACTGGTACGGAAATCGAAGATTCGTGCCAGGTGATACCTGTCCGTGAGAAGGTTCAGGTCTTCCGGTGTCAACCGGTTCAAGGCTCCGCCGCGCAGCAGTTTGCCGCGTTTGATTACGGACCCGTCCGGCATCCTGTATCCCCCGAGTTCACGGGCGTTGACAACGGAATTCAACCCGATGCTCTGGGTTTCGAAACTGTATCTGTTGGAATTGTTCATCTTATTGCGCCGCAAAATTATGAATTTTTCCGCCGAAAGAAAAATCCATTGCCCCGGACTGCTACATCGGATCGACGTCGATGATGATGTCGGGGGCGAACTTGAACTGCTCCGAAACGGCCTCGACGATGGTGTAGATGCGGCTCTTGCTGTCGATCAGGTGCGCGTTGCGCGGAAGGCTTATCCGGAACTGGCGGATGTGCTCCCCGCCGACAGTCTCCATCGCAGGCTCCACTGGTCCCTGGACTCCGGGGATTCCGGCAGTCGCCAGAGATTCTTCCAGTACTCTGCATACATTCCACAGCCTGCCCTCATATTTGTCCTTGACAGTCAGCACTATCAGCCTGACATAAGGGGGATACCCGAAGGTCCGGCGCTCTTCCAGCAGAGCCCCCGAAAAGGCATCAGGCCGGACATTGAATACGGGATGCTCTTTCTGGGAGGTCTGGACAAGCAGACGGCCTCTGTTGCCCCGGCGTCCCGCCCTGCCCAGCAGCTGGATTATCAGCTGCATCGTCCTTTCATCGCCTCTGAAATCCTGCACGGAGAGAAGACTGTCCGCACTGAGCAGCACGACGAGAGAAAGCTTCTCGAAATCGAAGCCCTTGGTAATCATCTGCGTCCCGACCAGTATCCGGATGCGGCCGGATGCAAAATCCCGTATCATCTTCTCCTCCTGCTTCTTGCTCTGAGTGGTATCGGCGTCGAAACGGGCGACTGGGTAGTCCGGGAACAACTCCGCAATCTCCTCCTCAATCTTCTCGGTGCCCGCGCCCCTGTCCACAAGGGAAGGCGTACCGCACTGGTGGCACCGGGTGGTGAAGAGGGTGCTGTAGCCACAATAGTGACAGGTCAGGGAACTGTTGTATCTGTGATATGTCAGAGGGACGTTGCATTTCGGACACTTGGGGATAGACCCGCACTCGGAGCACTGTACCAGAGGAGAATAGGCCCTGCGGGAACGGAATATCATTACCTGGTCCCCTCTGTCCAGGACTTTCCGCATCTCGTTTATAAGTTCCACCGAAAAACTCCCGCGCATCTCGTGATGCCTCCAGGCGGCATTGGTGTCGATTATGCCTATTTCCGGCATCGCCCCCTGATGGAACTTCACAGGCAGGACCACCCGCTCGTATTTGCCTGTCTGCACATTGTGAAGGGATTCCAGCGATGGGGTGGCGCTCCCCAGCAGAAGGTCGGCACCGCGCATCCTTGCAAGCAGCGCTGCGGCATCTCTGCCATTGTATCTCGGAGCCGGGTCATCCTGCTTGTACGAGCGGTCGTGCTCCTCGTCCACTATGACCAGTCCTGGATTCCGGAACGGGAGGAACACCGAAGACCGGGTTCCGAGGACCACGCAGGCATTTTCCCTTGCATAATCGTAGATGGCGCATCTGGCCGGGGTGGTCTGCTTGGAGTGGAACACTTTCAATGCATCCCCGAATACGCTGCGGAGCCTTTCCTCTATCTGACGGGAAATGGCAATCTCGGGGACGAGAATGAGGACTGACTTGCCCTCATTGAGACGGGACAGGGCCAGATGTATGTAAATTTCGGTTTTTCCGCTACCAGTCACCCCTTCGAGAAGGACCGTCTTCTTTTCGGAGAAAGCCTTTTCAATTCTGGAGAGGGCCTCCTGCTGCACTTCGGAAAGAGTATTGCCTGTCCCAGAACCGGATACGGCCACGGATTCCGGCGCCTTTCTCACCT
>JAKSJY010000057.1 GCA_024402025.1 Bacteroidales bacterium | reverse complement strand
AGTCCTATTTCTCGAACCTTGATTTTTCGGGGAAGATTGTGCTGAAACAGTCTTCCAGCATTGATTTCACGGTCTTGAACTTCTCCGGACTGACCTTCGTGTCGTTTATTCCGACAAGCTTGCTGGACGGGGAACGGAAAAACTCCCGCATGTCGCGCCGTGTCGCAATGGCCAGTGAAAAGTGCTTCTTGGATATCGCACCCCCGACGCAGTGGCCGGAGAGAAGCTGGTAGTCAAGGAAATAATACTGATTGAGGTTGTAATTTTCCCTCAAAGGGGAAATCCTGCTCCTGATTTCGCATTCTGACTTGTCGTACGCCTCCTGCAATACGCTTTTCAGCATAGTGGTGGCTGAATGTTTGGGGCGCAGGAACAAAAGGCCTGCCGGCTTTCCCAGGGCTTTTCTCGCCAGGCGGTCGGAATTGAATGCGTGTTTCCTGTACTGAGCGTTCTTCAACAGACATTTGTGGAAATCCATCACCGCCTTCCCGTCCCTGAAAAAGTCCTCGGGACTGCACGGAAGAAGCGGGAAGATGTCATCATTGAAATAAACGAACTCCTCACCCAAACCCGGAATACGGTGGAGGAACATCTCGATTGTAGTGCTGTTGAATGTCGGGAGAAACTCCTCGGGAATGATGTCTTTGTGCAAGACAATATCCAGACGGGGAGAAACCCAGTCCGGAACCTGGGAACAGTCGGAAACGACAAGGAACACGCGGTTGACAAAAGGCAGGTTCACATCGATCGCCCTCAGGAGATACCGGAGGGTGCCCCAGTCGCGGTAGCGCTTTGCGATGACCGGTTTGTCGCAGAATTCCGAGTATGAGCGGAGCCACTCAGGGTCAGCCCCGTTTACATAAGTGATGACAATATCCATTCAAGTTCTCCAGAATGTTGTAAATTCTTTTTATTGCGTCGGTGGCGACTATTGTCCTGCCCTTGAATGAGACAGGACAGAACTGGTGGCCACCCCTTTTGTAGAAAGCGATGTCGGTGTCCACGATATTCTCCGCACAAAGGGACTCTTCATATCTGTCAGGTGACAGGCAACCGACCTTCATTATGGACAATTGCTTTCCATAACCTTTGCTGCAGTTCTGGACAGGCCTGTACAGCTCTCCGTTGTATTCGAAAAGTCTTCCGGCATTCCGGGCACAGGACTTATCCGTGGAGAATGGCGAAGAAGGGTGCTCAGCATAGTCCCCAAGAAGTGAATCGGACACCAGAAGATGGGCCTCGAAATACTTTCGGGAATAAATGCTGCTGAAAAGATAGTATTTTCCGTCCTTGACCCGGATGTCAGAATCCGCCCACATCCGGCCGTCGGAAACGAGGCATCCGACAAACTTCCAATGCTCCAAAGAATCATCCGAAGCCTCATAGAGGCGTATGCTTCCGTCCTCTCCCGTCTCGGGTATCATATAGACCCTTCCGCCATCCTCGAAGACATTGGGGAAAGACAAGTGAAAATCTTCTTTAAGGACACGGATATCTTCCGACCAATGCTCCAGATCCGCGGTTTTACGCATCCATATCTCTCCTTTCCCATACCTTTTCTTCTGGTATTCATAGAAAAGGAACAATTCCCCTCCACGTACAAACAGGAACGGGTCCGCCTTGATGCATACCGGATCCTTCCCGAAAAGTCCCGAGTCGGGTTCGAGACGCAGAAGGGTTTCCCCCCTGGTGGAGAAAAAGGCGTCATTGTCATGCTTCTCTATGACTGACGTTCCGAAACCTTTGAAATAAAGAAAACCCATATCACCCTCTGATATAATGTTTGGACTCCACAAGATCCTTTTCGTCGGGGAGTTTCATATAATCCCCGTAATATATGGTCAGCAGCTTGTCGTACTGCTGGGGAATCGGGGCCATCATTGTCTCGAACGGCACGCGGATCAGTTTGTCGAACATCCCCTCGGGAAAAACGTGTTTGTAAAATGATATCCCAAGGGCGAAGCGGTATTGCGCCCAGGGAAGACGCCTTGCGACAGGGGCCCACATTTTCAGAACCCCGAGATACAGAGCCTTGAAAAAACGCAACAGCATAACGGATATGATTCCGGGGTGCTTGATCTTGGTGAAAATGTGCAGATGGCACGCGACCTGCTTGAATATCCTCGCGGACAGGACGGGCACCTTGTCGACGATGAAAATATCGATGAACGGTCCCCTGTGCCTGTAGTGGATATCGGCCGTGGTCCCGTTTTCGGGAAGGACCATGTTCTTGAGCCTCATCTTTGCGTATCCATAGGTGTAGTACAGGTCATTTTCCCGCGTTGTCAACGCAAACCGGTCGTCTTCACGGAACACTTCGATGAAACGGTCATAATTGGGCTTGGTCATACATACGTCCACGTCATCATCCCAGGGGATGAACCCACCATGTCTCACGGCGCCGAGACAGGTCCCGGAATCCAGCCAGTATTCGATTCCGTTATCCGTACAGATACGGTCGAGTTCTTCAAGGATTTCAAGCAGAACCAACTGCAACTCCCTGATCGGCGAACCGTCGGGATTATATCTTGCACGCAATTGTGCCTGCTGCTCACTGCTGATCATACAAGTATTCGGTTAAAAAGTTCCACCCATTCGCCCATTATCGCGTCCCGGCTGAATCCGGAAGAGTTCTCCAGCGCCTTGTCCCCCATCGCATTCCTCAACCCGGCATCCTCGATAAGGCGGCAGACGCGGTCCGCTCCGGCAATTACATCGCCGAGAGGAACAAGAAAGGCGTTTTCCCCGTCGGTCAATATTTCAGGTATGCCTCCCGGGGAAATATAACTGACGACAGGAAGCCTGAAAGATTCCGCTTCCAATATAACGAGACCAATGCCTTCGTAGCTGGAGGTGACAAGCAGCCCGGAGGAGTTCCCATACTCTTCCGCAAGCGATGTGCTGCTCCCTTTTAGCGTGACATACGCATCCATCCCCAATTCGTGGCGCAACCTGTCCAGAGCCTTGTATTCCTTTCCCGCTCCGAAAATGTCGAGTTTCCAGTCCGGATGGACCTTGACGACCTCCGCCCATATTCTGATTGCGTCCGCGAAATTCTTCTCCTTCGAAAGCCTGCCCACCGCAATGAAACGTCCGGCGGTAAGATCGGAGACCTCCGAAGTCCGGTCATCGACCGGATCATATATCTGGACTACCTTTTCAGGCTCGGCAAAGACCTTCCTGTAATAGTCCAGGTCGTACTTGCACAAAGTGACGAACTTGTCATATCCCTGCAATGCCGACTCCAGACGCTTTGTCCGCAGAGAGGCATAAAGAGGGAATCCGGGATATTTGCGGGCGAACTTGTCGTGGGGGAAATGGAACTCCGCAAGCCTCACGCCCGCATTGCCGCACTTTAGGAGCTGGAAGACATCCGACCCGCACAGGGAGATGGTGATATCAGGTTTCACCTCGTCAAGGACCTTCTGCAGTCCGCGGCGGTAACGCCTCGGGCGGGTACGGTCACTGACATCGATGTCGATGAGATGGACTTCAGGTGAAAGCCGGAAGAAAGGCTGCCTTCCGTGGAGACGGGACGTGACGATGAAAACCTCGATGCCGGGATATGCGGAAAGCCAGTTCGCCTTGGAAGTAAGGACTTTCTCCATACCTCCGACCGAGTGGATAGAATGAATCAGATAGACAATCCGCATATTTTTCATAAGAACCTTGCCGTATATGTTTCCGCTTTCCTCAAGTCATCCGGCACACCTTCGAACACCACGTTTCCACCCTCGTCGCCCGCTCCGGGGCCCATATCGATGATCCAGTCGGCACACCTTATCACGTCGAGGTTGTGCTCCACCACCACTACCGTGTGCCCGCAGTCCAGCAGCACGTCGAACGTGCGCAGCAACTTCTCCACGTCAGCGAAATGCAGGCCCGTGGTGGGTTCGTCGAAAATGAACAGTATCCTGTCCTTCCTGGCCCTCTCGAGGCTCATCGAAAGGAAGTATGCAAGTTTGATTCTCTGGTTCTCGCCTCCGGAAAGGGTGGACGAACTCTGTCCAAGCTTCAGGTATCCGAGCCCCACATCCTCGAGCGGCTTGAGTCTCACGGCGACTTCCTTCGCATCCTCCCCGTCTCCTTCAGAGAAGAATGCGATGGCTTCCGACACACTCATATTCAATATGTCATCCACATTCTTCCCACGGTATCTCACCTCCAGAATTTCCTGTTTGAAACGTTTTCCGTGGCATTCCTCGCAGACCATCGTCACGTCGGAGATGAACTGCATCTCGATGCGCACGACCCCTTCCCCCTGGCACTCGGGACAGCGCCCCCCATCCTGGTTGAAAGAGAAGAAGGAAGGCGAAAAGCCTGACATCTTCGCGTACTGCTGGTCGGCAAGTATCTTGCGGATGAGGTCCCATACCTTGAGGTAGGTCACCGGATTGGAACGCGAACTGCGTCCTATGGGGTTCTGGTCCACGTACTCGACCCTGGTTATCCTGTCGGTGTTGCCTCCCAGACCCTTGAACGCTCCGGGAAGGTCTCCGGCATCGTTCACCATCCTATACATCGCCGGATAGAGTATATCCCCCACGAGCGAGGACTTGCCGCTTCCCGACACACCGCTCACCACGGTCAGGACTCCCAGCGGAAACCTGACGTCCATTCCCTTCAGGTTGTTCTGCATAGCTCCTTTCACGCATATGCTGTACTGCCACGGACGAATCTTTCTGCCATAACGCGCCTGCCTGCCGGCAATATAGCGGAGCGTGAGGCTTCTTCTCATATCATCCTCGGACGCATCTGCAAACCTGCCGTTGTATACTATTTCACCCCCCTGGCCACCGGCTCCGGGTCCCATGTCCACCAGCACGTCCGCGGCCTTGATGATTTCCTCATCGTGTTCCACCACTACGACCGTGTTGCCTATGTCCCTCAGGCGGCGCATCACCCCGATCAGCCTGTCGGTATCCCTCGGATGCAGGCCTATCGAAGGCTCATCGAGAATATACATCGACCCTACCAGCGAACTGCCGAGAGCCGACACCAGATTGATTCTCTGGCTCTCGCCTCCGGAAAGGGTGTTGCAGCTGCGGCTGAGCGTAAGGTAGCCCAATCCTACGTCCATTATGCATTTCAGGCGCGAAACTATTTCGGAGAGAGGTTCGGAAATTATCTCGGAGTCCGCATCCGTAATATCGAGTTTGCCGAAGAACTCCAGCGCCTGACCTATCGTCATATCCAGTACCTCGGCGATAGTCTTTCCCCCGACCCTCACATAAAGAGCCTCCTCACGCAGACGCGAACCGTGGCAGGCATTGCACACCGTCCTGCCGCTGAAGCGGGAAAGCATATACTTGTACTGGACCTTGTATTTCTGAGTCTCCACCCACTGGAAGAATTCATCGATGCCTATAAGCCTGGACTCGTCATCCTCAGCCTTCACCCGGTCGCCCTCCCAGATAAGCTGCCGCGTACGCTGGTCAAGTTTGCAATACGGAGTGAAGACATCTATCGAATACTGCGACGCAACCTCGACGAGATGGTCCTTGAACCATCCCATCTTCTCCCCTCTCCAACAGGCTATTGCCCCGTCATATATGCTCCGACTCTTGTCCGGTATCACCAGATCTTCCGATATCCCGATCACCTTCCCCAATCCGCCGCATACGGGACACGCTCCCAGGGGCGAATTGAAACTGAAGAGGAAATCATCCGGCTTGCGGAAAACCATCCCGTCCAGTTCGAAACGTGTGGAGAACTCCCTGACTTTCCCATCGGCCACCACGGATATCTTCCCGTTCCCGGCATCGAAGGCGGTACTCACGCTGGAAAGAAGCCTCTGCCTGTCCTCAAGCGAGCTGAACCTGTCCACCAGGAGCATCACTCCCGATTCCGGCTCCTCCCCCTCCTGCAGGAAGTCGTCTATCTTCACTGGCCTGTCCCCCACCATCAGGCGGGAGAAACCCTGTTCCTTCAGGGAAATCAGGCATTCCGTCCTGTCTTTCCTGTTTTCCCAGTTCAGGTCGGCGAGAACGTATATCGGGAACGATTCCAGGGACCCGACATAGTCCACGGCATCCTTTACGCTGTCGGAGCGCACCTCTCGTCCGGAGACCGGAGAATAGGTGCGTCCTATCCTGGCGAAAACCAGGCGCAGGAAGTCATATACTTCGGTGGTTGTCGCAACGGTCGACCGGGGGTTCTTCACGTTCACTTTCTGCTCGATGGCAATGGCGGGAGGAATGCCGTCGATGGACTCCACGTCGGGTTTGCTCATCCTTCCCAGGAACTGTCTGGCATACGACGACAGACTTTGCGCGAACCTGCGCTGGCCTTCGGCGAAAAGGGTATCGAACGCAAGGGAACTCTTTCCCGAGCCGCTCACACCCGTCACCACCACCAACTTTCCGCGCGGTATCCGCAGGGACACGTTGCGCAAGTTGTTGACATTGGCGCCTTTTATGATTATCTCCCCGTCCATCGAAGCCGAACCGGGTTACTTTCCGAAAACGCTGTCCAGCAGCGTAACGAACTCACGATACGCGAATTCATCCTTCAGGGGCTCGAGAGACTTGGCAAGTCCGCGGTAGTGCCACTCGTGCTCGCTCTTCTCCTTGACGTGGAATATGTTCCAAAGTTCATCCCCCTTCATCGCATAATCCCTCGCGATAGCCCTCATATTGGACAGCTTGTCTCCAAGGGCCACCTTCTTCGCATCCAGCGATGCGGCGGCCAGCCTGTCTATGGCAGCCTGCTTGCGCTCGTGCCAGCTGTCCTCCTCGCTCATCCCCTCCACGAACTTGTCGGATTCCTCCTCCACCATCCTGGCCACCCTCTCACCGAACTCGCGGCGTATGTCCTCGAGCGTGACGTCGGTATCCTCGACGGTGTCGTGCAACGCGGCCGCGGCAAGAAGTTCCTGGTCCGGAGTCATCGTCGCGACAATTTCCACCGCCTCCATCGGGTGAACGATGTAGGGGAAACCCTTCCCCCTGCGCTCGGAATCGGCGTGTGCCTTTACTGCAAAGATTATCGCCCTGTCAAGCAGGGATGTATCCATATATTTGTTTGCCATTACTTGTTCATGAATGAAAGGTTGGACGAAAGTGTGATGATTCTGTCTGCACGCGCAGCATTGCTCTGCTCGTTTCCACCCACGGAATTGAGCATATCGATGAGAGCCTGGCGGCCCATTTCGTTCTTGAGTATGTAAACGATGCAGAGATCCTGGATTGCGATGGTGCAGGAAATGATGTCCAGGTCGGTTATCCCTATCTCGTATCGCGCCAGTTCATAAGCGAACTCGCTGTAATTCTTGACAAGCCTTTCTATATCCCCGAGGGTTTTGAATCCCAGCCCCACAAGGGCCTGATAGTAGGTCTTCACGTCGGCATTGTAGATTTCCGCCTGGTTGACGGCCGCGATACGCCTGAGCAGCTGTTCGAAAGGCTTGAGTTCCAGATAACTGCTGAAAGTGTCTCCGTTCAGAGGGACGTCGTCGAAGTTTCCGTTGGCGACCAGGGATGACGCGTGACGCCTGTAATCCGTAATCTCCGAGCGGATGCGGCTGAACTGTTCGTCGGCGAGTTCAAGCATTCCGGCGAGCCTGCTGAGGTTTCGCAGATACTCTTTGTGAATCTCGATTCCGGACTTGTAGCCGGTATCGTGGTACATATTCGCCCAAACGTGCTGGAGAGCGGTACGCAGCTGGATCTCGAAACGGTATCTGCACATCTCCGGGATCTCGGCCGACGCCTGGGGAACCCGGCAGATATAGTGCAGGGACTGGTATCCGAAAGTGTCGAGCTGAAGTATCTTTCTCTTGTCGACCGAATTTGCCCAGTCGATATCGAAGCTGGATTCCACGAGCGCCGCCACCTTGTCCACATCATCGGAATAGAAAGTGATCACCCGGCAGCCCACAATATCGGTCACATCCGAAAGCGAGGCATACTTGGAGCCTTTGAGCTCGAGTTTTCCGCGCAGGGATTTTTCGGTCTTGATACGGCCCTCCACAGCAGTCACTACGATATTGTTCTCCTTGAGAATCGTTTTCAAGGTATCGATTACATAGGAGCTGATCTTCTCGAAGACGGCGGCACTCGCCCTGTACTCTTCGAGCATCGCCTGACAATGGGTATCCAATTCGAACATTGTTGACTTGATTACAACTTTCAAATATACGAAAAAAGGATGTGATTTTTTTGCAGAAAACGAAAAATGATGTATATTTGCATCCGCTTTCAACCGAAAGTACCAGCAATGGTGCGGTAGTTCAGCTGGTTAGAATGCCGGCCTGTCACGCCGGAGGTCGAGGG
>JAKSJY010000056.1 GCA_024402025.1 Bacteroidales bacterium | reverse complement strand
GTTGTACCCTTGATAAGGACACCGACACTCGGAATAGGATGTCCTGCATTGTCCAGGACACGTCCCTTTGCAACGACAACGTCAGCGGCATTGGCTGTCGCACCCGCCGTCATCGCAAGCACTACTGCGCCAAGAAAGGCGAGAACTGCCTTTCTCACTGCACATAAGCAAGTGTTTACTTTCATAAAAAGGATTGAATTGTTAAATAATATTTTGGGTTAGTAAGTATGATAACTTTATCTGATTTTTTAAAATCAGGCTCAAATATAGTAAAAATTTTACTATCTCCGAACTATTTCTTGACTTTCATCGATGCGAGTGTGACATAGACGGTGATTGCAGCGAGAGGAAGGATGGCTATCGCCTCGGCCATTCCGCTCGCGTTCCACCCCTCGAGGAACCAGTCCACGCCGGCGAACTTGAGGATTGCGGACACAACTCCCATCAGTGCGCCGCCCGCGATGAACCCGGAAGCAATCAGCGTTCCCTTCTCCTGCCTTGCGCCGTTGAGTTCCTCATCCTTGCTCCTGGTGGAGACGAACCACGAGATTGCGCCGCCCAGAAGGAGAGGCAGATTCAAGTCGATGGGGATGAACATACCGAGACAGAAAGCCAGGGCCGGAACCTTGAATACGGTAAGCGCTATCGCGATGAGGGCGCCTATGCCGTAAAGCAGCCAGGGAGCGGACCCGCCGTTCATCATAGGCTGGATCACCGCCGCCATCGCATTGGCCTGAGGTGCCACCAGGGAACCTTCTCCCGTAAACCCGTATGTCTTGTTGAGGACCATCATCACCCCTCCCACGGTAGCCGCGGCTACCAGCGTGCCGATGAACTTCCAGGTCTCCTGCTTCGCAGGGGTCGTTCCCACCCAGTATCCTATCTTCAAGTCCGTGATGAAGCCGCCTGCCATCGAAAGGGCCGTGCAGACGACGCCGCCGATGACCATTGCGGCCACCATTCCGGCATTGCCCTTCAAGCCGACGGCGACAAGCACCAGTGCGGTGATGATAAGGGTCATTATGGTCATTCCGCTGACGGGGTTCGAGCCCACGATCGCAATGGCATTGGCCGCGACGGTGGTGAAAAGAAAGGCGATGACACCGACGATAAGCAGCCCGGTGACCGCCTGCCAGACATTGGCGACCACGCCGCCGAACGCGAAGAAGGCGAAGATGGCCAGAAGGGCCACGACAATGCCGAGCACGAGTTTCTTCATTTCGATATCGCGGTCGGTGCGGACCGCTTCACCACAGGCCGTTCCTTTCTTGGAAAATTCGCCTACGGCGAGCCCGACTGCGGACTTGATGACGCCGAAGCTCTTGATGATGCCTATGACGCCGGCGGTGGCGATGCCTCCGATGCCGATGTGGCGCGCATAGGTGCGGAAGATTTCATCGGCGCTCATTTGCGAGACGGTAGTCGAGATGCCGGTGCCCATAAAGTCCAGAACGCTCCCGCCCCAGAGAAGATTCATTCCGGGAATGATCACAAGCCACACCAGCAGCGAACCGAGGCAGATGATGAAGGCGTACTTCAAACCGACGATATACCCGAGGCCCAGCACGGCGGCGCCGGTGTTGAGTTTCAGGACAACTTTCGCCTTGTCTGCGACAACCTGGCCCCAGTGCATCACGGTAGTGCTCAGGGTTTCCGCCCAGGCCCCGAAAGTACTGACGGCAAAATCATATATTCCGCCTATCAGGCCGGATACAAGGAGAGTCTTCGCCCCCTTTCCTCCGCCTTCTCCGCTGACGAGCACCTTGGTGGTCGCAGTCGCCTCGGGGAAGGGATACTTGCCGTCCATCTCCTTGACGAAATATTTCCTGAACGGAATCAGGAAAAGGATTCCGAGACAGCCTCCGAGCAGGGAGGAGAAGAACATATGCCAGAAACTTACGTCCAGGCCGAGAATATATATGGCCGGAAGGGTGAAGATCGCACCCGCCACAACAACTCCGGAGCAGGCTCCGATGCTTTGGATTATGACGTTCTGGGCAAGGGAATCCTTCTTCTTGAGGGCCCCTGTGAGCCCGACCGCTATGATTGCTATGGGAATCGCCGCTTCGAAGACCTGCCCGACCTTAAGGCCGAGATATGCGGCTGCCGCCGAAAAGATTACCGTCATCAGCAAGCCGACTCCGACGGAGTAAGGAGTGACCTCGGAATATTTCTTCGATGGATCGAGAATAGGATATCTGTCTGTTTTCATAGGTTCTTCGGAATTACTCGGCAAAAAGACTGATGATGTTGAGAATTACGTTGGATGCCTTCTGCATCGATTCTACGGGCACCCACTCCATTTTTCCGTGGAAATTGAGTCCCCCGGCAAAGATGTTGGGGCAAGGAAGTCCCATAAACGAAAGGTTGGCCCCGTCGGTGCCGCCGCGGATAGGCTGGACGTGAGGCTTGATGCCCTCCATCTCCATCGCCCTGACAGCCTTCTCCACAATGTGATAGTGTGGTTCTACCTGCTTGCGCATATTGTAGTACTGATGGCGTATTTCCAGCGTTGCTGTACCCTCTCCGTATTTGGCATTGATGAAATCGGCGCATCTTCGCATCACGTCTTTCTGCGCTTCGTGCTTAGAGAGGTCGTGGTCGCGGAGAATGTAAGTGAAGGAGCACTGCTCAACGCTTCCCTTGTATGAAATCAGATGATAGAAGCCCTCATAGTCCCGGGTGTACTCCGGACGCTGCTCTGCAGGCAGGAGTGCGTTGAATTCCATACCTATGAGTATGGCGTTTTTCATCTTGCCCTTGGCATATCCCGGGTGGACGTTGCGTCCCTGGATGCGTACGGTCGCGGCGGCCGCGTTGAAATTCTCGAACTCGAGTTCGCCGACCTCTCCCCCGTCCATCGTATATGCATACCGGGCATCGAATTTCTTCACGTCGAACTTTGCGACGCCTCTGCCGATTTCCTCATCGGGGGTGAATCCTATACGGATGGGGCCATGCTTGAATTCGGGATGCTCCACTATATATTCCACCGCCGTCATTATCTCGGCGACTCCGGCCTTGTCGTCTGCTCCCAGGAGGGTCGTGCCATCGGTTGTGATGATGGTTTCACCCTTGTGCGCAAGAAGTTCCGGAAATTCCGCAGGGTCCAGATACAGTCCCTCCACACCCTTGAGCGCAATGGGCTTCCCGTCATAATCGGACACAATCTGGGGATGAACATCCGCACCGGACGCATCCGGAGCCGTATCCACGTGGGCTATGAACCCCACCGAAGGCAAGTTCTCCCCCGCATTCGAGGGAATTTTCGCCATAACGTATCCGAACTCGTCGACCCGGGCGTCAACGCCCATCTTCCCAAGTTCGGAACTCAGGAGATTGAGCAGGGTCAGCTGTTTCGACGTCGAAGGCTGGCTTTCGCTCTCCTCGTTTGACTGCGTGTCGATCGCCACGTATCTCAGAAACCGGTCCTGAATCTTTTCCATATCTTCTTTCCTTTTGTTTTGTGAATTTTCTCTTGTATTTCTCCAACCTGGCCTCATCCCTGCGCTCCTGCCGCTGCTGTCTTATCAGGGCCTTCCTTGTGCTCTCACGCCTGCGTTCCAGCGCCTTCCGTTCCTTCCCGGCAGCCTTTGCGGCATCCAGGGAATCCAGCATCGCCCACTTCGCAGCCCTCGCGGAATCACGCTGCGCGGCGCGTATCTGGGAGAGGGTCATCGGCTTCGCCACGGCAAGGGAATCCGTCGAGAGCGAATCGGATACGGACGCGGCCGCCAGCGAATCAGCATACACGTTTGCCGAATCGGCGAGGGGAACGCTGTCCGCAATCTCCGGCAAACCGGATATGTCAGCGGAGTCCGGGAGCACGGCATCGTCCTCCATCTGCCGGATTCCCCTTTGGGGCAAGGAATCCGGTCTGCTCCTCCTGATCGCCTTGCTGGATGCAATGGCGGAGTTGATGCCCTCCATATATCCTTTGAAGTATATGGCAGTCTGGCGGAAACGCGGGCGGGGACGGGACTGGTATGAATCCCTCTCGGAAATCCTGAAAGTCATCAGGGTGATGTCCTCCCTGCATACGGGCCTCAGGCTGTCCCTCCAGTCGAATCCTTTCAGATATTGCTCTTCCCTTGGCAACTGGGCTACGGGATATGCGTCGTTCTTCGGGGAGTCGTAGTAGTACATCCTGTCTATCTTCCCTTCGTGGAAGGTTCCTGAAAGCATCTTGGAGTCGACCTTGTTTACCGTAGAAACGGCATCGTTCTCTACTATGTAGAAAATGGCGAGAGCACCGCCCAGGGCATCGAAACGCTTGAGGGCGGAGGCCGTATCGAAGAATGCGAGAATCTCCGCACTCTTTATCTGGTCGAAATGGATGGAATCCTCCTCCGTAGCCACGAAAGCCTCCGACATCAGGCTGGCCCTTTCCGCGTGGCCTCCGCTTACGAGAATGAAAAGGCTGTCCGAAGTGTACTGGCGGAAGCCCTCGTTCCAGACCGTAGGGTCGACATAGAGCCTGGCTATGGAGTCGAGGTCGCAATACTGCAGAGAGTCGCACCGGACCTGCATATCCTTGCGGAACATCCGTACGTTTCTCACCGCATATGCGAAGCCTACCTTGGTGGAATCCGTTCTCTCCAGCGAATCCAGGTACTCGCGGCGCGCGATGGAATCCGCCATCGCCACTGAATCGGCATAGGCCTTGGCGGCAATTGAAGCCGAGTCCATTTCTTCGGGAGGCGTCTGTTCCTTGGGGCCGCGGTCTTCCCTGGGCTTTCTTGCACCTCCGGCACCACGGTCCTTTGTCCCCTTCGCCTGCATGGCCATCGCCTCTTCCGCCTTCTTTGCAGCCTCTTCGGCCGCCTTTTTTATGTATTCGCTGACAGGGTCCATCATAATGTCGCCCAGACGCTCACCCGCAGCTTTCTTCTCGCCGGGAGAAATCGTGCATTTGGGGAAAGTCCTGTAACTGATGGTATCCGCCCTCATATACAGGGTGTCCCTTTCCGATCCCTCTCCGGATATGACGGCACCTGCCGCCCTGCGGGTAAGGGTTATTTTCGAAAGGGAATCCGAATAGTAGATATGGTCCGCGAACGCGGCCGTTCCCTTCAGGGAATCCTGGACCTGAGCGGAGCCCAGCATAAGCGCATCTCCACTGGTCTGATAATAGTAAAGGGAATCGCTCCAGGTCTCCTGCTTCTCGGTCAGGGCATGCACCTTTCCCACAAAAAGGAAAGTGTCGGAAGCCTTGTCGAACCACCCTCCCCTGGAAGAAAGCATATCCCCGTCATGCCAGAAATCGATGGCGGAGGTAAAGACAGCTTTCTGCGAATCCGAGTGGTATTCGAGAGTGGTGGAGCGGATGAAAATGGAGTCGGTGAACATATTCACGTCCCCCTTGAAGGAAAAGAGGCTCAGCTTGGAATCGTAGGTCCCGTCCTGGCTTTCGATGATCTGCCCGTCCTTGTCGCGCATGGCACCGCCTTTGGTGAAGGTGGCAAGACTGTCCTTGGTGTTGTAGTCCAGAATCCTGGTCCTGAGAACGTTCTTCGACGAATCTTCCAGTTGAACGACCCCTCCCCTGAACTGTGCCAGGTCCTCGTTGACGAGATAATCCAGAGTCTCGCTGGAAAGCACGGTGCCGCCCTGCTTGAGACGGACGTGGCCCTTGGCCTTGATGACGTTCGCATTCAGATACCAGAATGCAGTGTCGCAGAGAAGATAGGTATTGTTATGGAGGAACACCGCATCGACGGCCTTCCGGTAGGGATCCCCATCCTGAGGAGTCACCATTCTTACCGAACTTCCGCGGACAAGACGCACAAGGCTGTCCCTCTGGCCGCTGTCATCGGCGAAAGAGAGAGGCTGAACCGCCAGCAGTATCAGAAGTGCCGGCGCTAGTCTGCGCGAATTTTTCCTGCCCATCCCTCTTCCTTGAAATTGCAGTCTGCGAAAAGCGGGTCGATGACTATGTAGGTTTCCTTGATTTTCCTTGCCACGAACTGAACCAGGGCCTCCTGCTGCTTGATGGACCTGACGTTGTTGTACAACTCGGTGTAGTCGTTCTCAAAAGTGGCGACGTGGGCGGGAACGATTCTGTCCAGACGTATGATTTTGTAAACGGTGTTTCCGTCACGCCCTTCGTTGTCCACGGACTCCACAGGTCTTGAGATCTCCCCTATCTTGAGGTCTTTCACCGCCATATAATCCTGAGGCTTGATCTGGTCCATATCGAAATACGCCGAACCCGTGTTCGGGTCCGCCATCTGTCCGGAATTTGTCCTTGTGGCGGGGTCCTCGCTGTAGAATCTTGCGGCAAGCTCGAAAGTGATGCCCGAAGTGTCGATCGCCGTCCTGATGCTGTCCAGTCTCGCGAATGCCTTTTCCCTGTCCTCTACGGTATAGCGTGGTTTGAGCAGGATATGCCTTGCGTTGAACATATCCCCCTTCTTGTCGAGGACCTCAATGATATGGAAGCCGTCGGGGGTCTCCACAATCTGTGAAATCATACCGGGTTTGAGAGCCATTGCGGCATCGGAGAATTCCGGCCAGAAGATGCTCCTGGAGGCCATCCCCAATTCGCCTCCCTTGCGCGCGCTGCCCGGGTCCTCGGAATACAGGCGGGCCATGGTCGCGAATTTTTCACCGTTGATGATCCTGGCCCTGAGGTCGAGAAGTTTCTCCTTGATGGCGAGCTTTGCCGCATCCCTGTCCGGATAGACACAAATCTGACTCATCTGGTACTTGGCGGGGATTTCCGGCAGGACGCTGACGTCAATGGTGTCCAAATAGCTTTTGACGTCATACGGAGTGAGTTCGGGGATGGCGGAGGCAATCTGCTGCTGCTCCTGCTGGGTGAGGCTCATTTCCTCAAGCTGGGCGCTCCATTCCTGGCGCAATTTGTAAACCGGCTTTCCGAAATACTCCGCGACCATCTCGTCTCCGCCGAGTGCGGTACGTACATTGTCTATCCTCTGCGTGAGTTCGGCCTGGACCATCTCGTGATTGACGGTGAGGGAGTCAACCCTGGCCTGCATCAGGAAAAGTTTGGACTGGAGCATCTGCTCGAGAATCTCGCAGCGCATATTCCTGTCCGAAGCCATTCCCTGGGCTTTCATCGTCTGGACCTGGGACTCGAGGTCACTCAAAGTGATATACTCCGCGCCCACCACTGCGATGGTCTTGTCAATCAGACCGCCCTGATATTTCTGAGCAGGACTTTCGATTGCGATGTATACCGCTAGAAAAGCTATGAAAAACTTCTTCATACTCGACTAATAAATTACAAATTGTTCCCTGTCAAGGGCCTCAGTAAGCAAATTCCGTTCCAGATTCTCGACGAGCGCACGTTTCCTGGAACTGAGGATATATTCCTTGATCTGCGGTTGGGAGAACTCGAAGGGCGCGATCCCGTCTCTCTTTATTTCCCTTACGTACGCCACCTTGATGTCGGAGAACTCATCCGATGTCACGGTGATATAGGAATTCTTCAGATTCGAAAGCATAGTACCGTAGTCCACGCCGAATTCGTGCGCAAGCTCGGCCGCATCCATCCACTCCTCCGAGTGGTCGAAATAACGTATGGCATTGGCCCTGGCAAGGGAATCCACCTCCAGAACATCAGAAGGACGGTTGGAAGCCATTTTCTCCAGAATGACCGACTTGTCGGGAACCTCGGAATAAATGTCGATGAAACGGACCTTGAGTATCGGCCTTTCCAGTTTGAAGAGCGACTGGTTGTCAAGATAGTATTCCCGCATCTGGGCGATGCTCACTACCGTATCCAGCCTGTCATTGATATAATGCTGTTCATATCTGTACCTCAGCAGGCTGCGCTTGTATGCCTCCAGCTCCGCCGTTACGTCCAGGTCCTCCTTGGGGAGCTCCGCAAGAGCCATATCATTGAATATCTGTTCCGCGGCCCACGAATTGATATACTGCAAGGCAAGGTTCGTACTGTCCGAGAACGACACGTCCGGAGGTATGAACTTCCTCACGTCGGCGCGGAACAGCTTGTGCCTGCCGACCCTCGCGACAACGGCGGTATCCTGCAACAGATTGCGGGTATTGGTGCAGGATGCGAATCCCGCAAGTGCAATGAGGATGAGACCTTTCAGCAATTTGTGCGCCATAACCTACAAATATAGCAATTTTACACAAAAAAGCGCGTATGAGGAAACCCCGCATACGCGCCAACTATGATTCGTTGTGTTGGAAAAACTTACTTGATGTTCTTCACCGCCTCGCTGAGCTTGGTATAGAGAGCGTCGGTCTTTTCGAGAATCTCCTTGCGGAGAGCTGCGAAATAAGCCTTCCTGCTTCCTTCGGCCTTGACATTGACCTTGTCCTTGAGCTCATTGTAGAGGTCAACGGCCTCCTCCATAAGTCCGGCAACGGCTTCGTCGGTTTTTGTATTGACTGCCGCTACTGCAGCGCAATCCTCGATAAAAGCTCCGAGTACGTACTCGATGTCTTTCTTGATGTCCCTGAGATTCATAATGACTTTGTTTGAAGATTGTAGCGGGAGTGGGTCACGATCCCACGACCTCCGGATTATGAATCCGACGCTCT
>JAKSJY010000055.1 GCA_024402025.1 Bacteroidales bacterium | reverse complement strand
TGGAAGCCTCGACCTTGGCAAGCACGGCCTCCGGTTTGACCGACCTCTTGATGAAGAACATCTGAATCATCGAGATAAGCTGGCTGAGCAGATAATAGTAGCTCAAACCGGACGAAAGATTGTTGCAGATGAAGAACATCATAATAGGCATCATCCAAACGCTCATGAACTTCATCGAAGCGGCACTCGGATCGTTTGCTCCGGCCTGCTGGTTCATCGTCATCCTCGAATACAGCCACATCACTACGGCCATCAGCAACGCGAACAATGAAAGATGGTCACCGATAAGAGGCACCCTCGTGCCAAAATCGACTATACTGTCATATGCACTGAGGTCTTCTGCCCAGAGGAAGCTCTGCTGACGAAGCTCGATGGACGCAGGGAAGAACCTGAACATCGCCCAGAGTATAGGGAAAGTCAGCAGGGTCGGAAGACATCCGCCCATAGGGGAACAATCGGCCCTCTTGTACAAGTCCATTGTAGCCTGTTGCTTTTTCATAGCATCCTCCTGCTTCGGATACTTCTTGTTCAGTTCCTCGAGGAGAGGCTTGAGCGCAGCCATCTTCGCGCTGGAAGAGAATGACTTCCACGTGAAGGGAAGCACTATCAACTTGATGATAAGCGTCATTATCAGGATGATGAGGCCGAAATTGGAGATGAAACGGTGCAGGAAGTTGAACATCGGAATGATGAAGTACTTCGTGAACCAACCTACGAGCCAACCTCCGAGAGGAATGATCTTCTCATAGGAACTTCCATACTGCTTGAGTGTCTTGAAATGGTTCGGACCGTAGTACAGTTCCAGAGGGATGTCGAGATCACGTCCGGGAATGATGTCCATACGCATCCTTGCCTGACAAGCCATCAGGTTGTGCGCAGGATCGTCCTCCTTGCAGAAATCAACCCTGATTTCTCCGGACGAAAATTCCGTCGGAGCCTTGACGATCGTGCAGAAGAACTGCTGCTGGAATGCGAACCAACTGAGTTTCGAGCTGATTTTCTTGCTTCCACTCCTTCCGCGGCCGAGTTCCACAGGCTTCTTGTCCCCATCGAAATAGTAATCCACTTTTGAGTATTGGGATTCGTTCTTGTAGCCTTTCTCCATCCTGGGGATGGTGGTGAGGAAGTCCATATCGACGGAACTGACATTCCTGGGTATTCCGACTCCGCGGAACCTGATTTCATTCTTTACGAGATACGAGCCCTCGGAGATAGCATAATACTGTTCGATGTATCCTCCGTTGTCGAAAGGAAGCCGCATCACGAGCGTGGTATCCGTCTGCTCGACAATGTCGAAGGTGAATTCCGTACTGAGGACATCCTGTCCGGCATACAACCTCAGGCTGTACTGGTTGTCGCCAGGTCTGAATACATAGAGATCGGAACCGCCATAGTTCGTGAAATCCTTGAGTCTGACACTCCAGGGCTGGGCTCCGCGGGTATTGAATTCGACTTCGAACTTGTCATTTTCAAGTGAAACGATACGGCTTTCCGTGGAATGATGCGCGTTGAGAGACCCGTCCTTGTAGATGGACGCCTTTTCCGCGGATACAGGCACGTCATCGGAAACGGCCTGCCCGGCGGCAACAGATAGGGAATCCTCCTCCATCCGGGCAAGCAGAATCGAATCCTGCTTTTCCTGATACTCTTTCTGCGCCTCCGCATATTGCTGCGCCTGCCTGTTCTGATAGAACGTGAATCCGAAAAGGACCAGCGCCATCAGAATGAAACCTATTACTGAATTCTTATCCATTATTCTCCCTCTTCAAAATTTCTGATTTTCTTTTCAAGTGCTTTGAGTTCCTCCTTTGCAGATTCGATACGCTTCTGCATATCCGCCACGAGAGACTGCGAGTTCTTGCCGGCGGAGAAGAAACCGATATTGTTTTCGTATGTAGCTATTTCCTGCTGCAGTTCGTTATACTTGCGTACTAGGGAACTCTTCCCCTGGAATTTCGCGCTCATCGCATCCTTGAATTCCCTGGTGACAGCCTCTTTCTCCTTGAACGGCACGAAGCCTATGGCCTTCCATCGTTCATTGAATTCAGCCGCCTTGGCGGGATCGGAGCCCTCATATGCATTCACCTCCGCGATGAGGGCCTTCTTGGCCTTGAGGTTCCCGCGGAAATCATTCTCGGGTTTGAAGTTCTTGTCCCTTTCCTCAAAGAAGGCGTCACAAGCCGCGCGGAAGCGTTTCCACAACTGCTCCGACTTCTTGAAGGACACCGTCCCTATCTCTTTCCACTCCTTCTGCAATGCAATCAGAGCCTCCGAAGTGGCTTTCCATTCCTTGCTGTCCTTCAGGGCCTCGGCTTTGGCGATAATAGCCTCCTTGCGCGCCACGTTGGCATCCATATCGGATTTTACCGCAAGGAAAAAGTCACGCTTCCTGGCATAGAACTTATCACAGGCAGCACGGAATCTGTCATATATCTTCTGGTTGTCCTTCTTCGAAGCGAACCCTATGGTGCGCCACTTTTCCTGTATGGCCTCTATCTCCTTGGAGAGCGCATTCCACTGCGCCCCGTCCCTGATGTCCTCCTTGCCGGCAATATTTTCAACCTCCACGCACAGAGCCTCCTTTGCCTGGAGATTTGCGGCGAATGACGCTTTCAGGGTCTCGAAATGCTCCAGATATTTCTTGTTGATCAGAGCGGTGGCCGCCTTGAACCTGTCCCATATCGCATCCCGCATTTCCTTGGCTACCGGTCCATATTCCTTCCACTCTTCGTGAAGCTTCTGAAGTGCCTGGAAAGAACCGACCACATCATCGCTTTCAGCGAGTTTTTCCGCCTGAAGGCAGAAATTCTCCTTGGCCTCAAGATTTCTCTTGAAATCGAGGTCGCGCAAATCGTGGTCGATCTGTACCATATCGTAGAAACGTTCCACAAGATACTGGTACGAATCCGAAATGAATCTGAAATCCGATGCGGGAACAGGACCTATCTCACGCCACCTGGCCTGAATCTCACGGAACTTCGGGAATGCCTCTCCTACGTTGTCGAGGGAATCCACCAAAGATTTCAATTCTTCGATGACCGCCTGCTTGGCATGGAGATTGGCATTGCGAATCTCGTCCTGCTGCTTGTTGAATTCCGCTTTTTCACGCTTGAAATCGGCATATACTTCCTTGAAGGAATTTTCGATATCGGCGAATTTCTCCTGAACGTTTTCACCGGCCGCCTCCGCCTCCGCTTTCAAAGTTCCAAGCAACTTGTAAAACCCGGACTTGATGGATTCCACTTCTTTGGCACGCTGCATTCTGTCTTCGCTGGCGCCAAGTTGTCTGAGTTCGAGAACTATGCCTTCAAGGGTCTTGTCCTCGAGTCCTGAATTAGCCATAAAAAGATAGTTTTTTAAATCTCACAAATATACTAAAAAATCAAGAAAAATGAGGTACTTTTGCATCATATGAGAATCGATATACTAACTGTGGTCCCGGAGTTGCTCGAAAGCCCGCTTGCGCACTCGATAGTAGGACGCGCCATCAAGAAAGGGCTGGTCGAAATCCACGTCCACAATCTCAGGAAGTACGGAATCGGACCGCGCCGGAACGTTGACGACTATTCCTACGGCGGGGATGCCGGAATGGTACTTATGGTGGAGCCGGTGGACAGGATGATTGCGGAGCTGAAAGCCGAGCGCGAATATGACGAAATAATCTACATGTCCCCGGATGGGGAACGTCTCAACCAGGGCATATCAAACGAATTGTCCCTGAAGGAAAACATCATCATCCTATGCGGACACTACAAGGGAATAGACCATAGGATCAGGGAGCATCTCATCACCAGGGAGATTTCCGTCGGGGACTACGTCGTAAGCGGAGGAGAAATTCCCGCCGCACTTCTGGCAGACTCGATCATAAGGCTGATCCCGGGAGCCCTGACCGACGAGACTTCAGCCCTTTCGGACAGCTTCCAGGACGACCTTCTCTCCCCTCCTGTTTACACCCGACCAGCCGAATACAAGGGGTGGCAGGTTCCGGAAGTACTTCTCAGCGGAAACCCGAAACTCATCAGGGACTGGCAGGACAAGATGGCGATGGAACGCACAAAGGAATTAAGGCCGGAACTGTTGGAAAAATAAGAGATTTATTAAAGTATTTTAAGAAATCGCCACGAAAAAAGTAAAAATTTTTTTGAAATATTTTGGAGATATAAAAAATAGGTGTATATTTGCATTCGAAAAATGAAACAACTCAACCTTACTTCGGTAAGGATTCTAACCAACAATAATTAACCTTCTACAGGTAATACACTACTAACTGATTTCATCAAGCCCCGCTGAGACAGCGGGGCTTGATTGTTATTATTTTATTGTAATTTTGCAGATATGGACGAAAGCGTCAGATATATTCAGGTGATAGTTCCGGTAAAACTGGAATGGGCCCCCTGGTACAGCGCCTGTTTTGACGTCAGAGTCGGACAGATGGTCTCGGTCACGCTGATCGGAAGAAAATACACCGCAGTGGTTGTCCACATCTCGGAATCAGCCCCCGCGGACATCAAAAAAATTCTTCCGGCAACTCCGGCCGAAGGTCTTCCGCTCGTCTCGGAAAAGGAACTGGAACTCTGGAAATTCATCTCGGAATACTATCTGTGCACCATCGGGGAGGTTTTCAAATGCGCCTACCCGGCAATGAAAGTAAAGAGTGAGGAAATTGCCGCAAGAAACAGGGAGCGGAAGGAACTTGCGCGCTCCGCACGCATAAGGAAATTGAACGCCTCAATATCGGTTTTGAAATCCAGACTGGAATCCAACAGCCTGAAGCTGACATCCAGGCACAACGAGACCGTCACACAACGCCTGAAACTTGAAAGAGCGTCGATTCTGGACAGAATAAGGACTGCGGAAAAGGAAATGGAAGAATTGAAAACGGTGGCTGAAGAAACGCAAAACCGTCTTTCTTTCATTCAGGAGCCAGTCAAACCCGAAGAATATGTAGGATATGACCGGATCCCGTTTTATATCAGCAGAATAGAAGAAGCCCTGTCGAACGGTTCATCAATCCTGATTCTTGAGCCGGAATTCGACCTGGCATCATCCATGGAGAAAAAGTTACGGGACCGCTTTGGCAGTATTCTCCTTACGTTCAACTCCAGACAGACCGCATCCGCAAAAAGGCTTGTATGCAGCACCGTCAGGGATGGCAGCCGTCCTCACATCGTTCTCGGCACCAGAAATGCCATCTTTCTGCCGTTCAAGGAACTCGGGCTGGTAATCGTGGATGAAGAGCAGGACATCTCCTACAAGCAAAGGGACAATTCCCCACGCTTCAACGCCAGGGATACCGCATCATATCTTTGCAGATTGTTCGGAGCCAGACTGGTGCTTGGTTCCTGTGCTCCCTCACTGGAAACATACTACAATTGCCTGTCCGGGAAATATTCAATGACAATGGACCCGCTTCATCGCGAGACCGGGGTCGACTTGGTTGACCTCCCCTCCGAGCGAAGAAAAAACGGCGTCAAGGGGCTGTTTTCACGCATATCCCTGAAAAGGATTTCCGAAGCCGACGGCGAAATCATCGTAGTCCGGGGCTGGGAAAAAGAAGAAGATATCGCAAGCCAGCTGTCAAGTCTGTTCCCTGGCAGACAGTTCAGGACACTCTCCTTCTCTTCCGCAAAGAAGTACTCCGGAGATAGCGCACTGACCATAATCCTGCAGGCCGATTTTGTTTTTTCTCAGACGGATTTCCGCTCCGACGAAAAAGCGTTTCAGACACTTTCGGTGCTAAAAGAAAAAACGAAGACACTGGTCGTACAGACTTCCAATGCAATGCATCCCGTTTTCAAATGCCTCGAGGCGGGCAACTGGCAGGACCTGTATGACAACCTTCTTTCGGAAAGAAAGGAATTCTCACTTCCTCCCTATACCAGACTTTCCGACGTCATTACCGAAGACGGAACCCTCATACGGCGCATTCCGATGCAGAGAGGCGACAAATCCCTTATACAGAAGAAAAAAGCTCTTGCAGAGCAGTACTCCGGGTCTTACATCATAGACGTGGATCCCCTATAACAAAAAAAACGGCTCCGGGATCAAATACCCGAAGCCTCAAAGTCAGTAGATCAACGGATTGATTACTTCTTTGCTGCTGCGATAGAAGCTGCGCGGAACTCTTTTCCGAGTTTTGCGAGTTCGAGAGTAGCCTTGCGAGCGCGTGCTGCAGCTGCCTTGTTACCCTCAGCCTTTGCGAGGTCTACCTTGAGAGCATCGATGATGCCGTTCATCTGGTCAATAATCTGTTTCATAATGTGTTTGTTTATTGGTTATATAACTAATATTCTGCAAATTTAGTAATTAAATTCAATTACGCAAATCCGCACAAAAAATTAATTGTCATTTTATTCTGTACGGATAATCCCCGTACAGCGAGAACCTTTTGGCTTTTCTTATCCATTTCTGCTCCTCCGTCTTCATATACTCTCGCACGATGTCAAAGGTGATGTTTCCTTTGAGGTATTCGCTTATGACAGGATCCGCCACCTTGGTGAAAAGTTCACCGAGCATTTCAAAGGAACTGTAATGTTCGGCAAAGTACCTCATCAGTTCGAGAGTATGCAGAAGTGAATGATACTGCACTCCGGGCTTGAGGATTATCTGATAGCCAAGGCATTTCTCACCGGCATAGCGACCTGCGGATGGGGTGAAACTGCAGGGCCGCATCATCACTCCGTCCGGACAGGGAGGCAGGGCGACATCGAAGGGTTTTATCCAGGGCGCTCCGAAATACTCGTAGGGTCTTGAAGTCCCGATTCCCGGAGTGATTGTAGTGTTGTTCCACAAGCCTCCGCCGCTGTACATATCGCACGAGAAAAGTCCGGGCAGGTCCGAAGACGGGGCAATTGTCCAAGGCATTATGTCGTGCGAGGACTCCCTTGCCGCAGCGGAAATGATATGAAGCGGATATTTCGCATCGATTTCGCTGGAATACAGGTAGCAAAGTTCCCCGAGAGTCAGTCCGTGCCTGTGGGCCACCTTCGGGGTCCACAAGTCCGCATCCAAAGCCGGCATTGTGCCTTCCACCGTCCTTCCGGCCGGATTGAAGTGGTCCACGACATAGACTGACGGCCCATCGCCCATACGCGCACGCACGCTGAGCAGTCTCATCACGTCCCTCGTGTAATTGAAATACCTGGAACCCGTATCCTGAATTTCGATGACTATCGAGTCAAGGTCCTCAAGCTCATCCTGGCTGAATTCGATATGGTTCGTCCCCGGTGTAAGCTCGCTGTCTCTGGGGCGGAACACCTTTGCGAGGTTGCCGCGTTCTTCGAACAGTTCCCACAGATAGTGTCCGGATGCCGTATCGTAGCAATTCTGCGTGACGAAGCATCCGACACGTCCCTCAGTGAGGCCCTTGTCAAGCTGGTCCTCTATTGGGGTTGTCCTGAAACTAAACATTGATGATTCCGTTGGCTATTTCTATCACCTCCTGGGCAAGAGCCTCAGCCCTTTCCCTGGTAGGAGCCTCGGAATAGATTCTTATGATAGGTTCAGTATTGGATTTGCGCAGATGCACCCATTCCTTCCTGGACTCGAAATCTATCTTGACGCCGTCTATGGTATTGACCTTTTCGGACGCAAAATGTTCCTTCATCGACTGAAGTATCTTCTCTATCATCGCGCTGTCGCTGAGGTCGATCCTGTTCTTGGCAATCTCATACTGGGGCAGCGTCCTCTTGTATTCGCTCACCTTCATACCCTTGTGCGCAAGATTACTCAGGAAAAGAGCGACTCCCACCATCGCATCCCTGCCGTAGTGGCTTCCCGGGAAGATGACTCCTCCGTTGCCTTCTCCGCCTATGAGGGCTCCGACCTCGTGCATTTTGGTGGTGACGTTCACCTCTCCGACTGCAGCCGCATAGTATGTCCCTCCGTGGGCCTCGGTCACGTCGCGCAGCGCGCGAGAACTCGAAAGGTTCGAAACCGTCGCGAGATTCTTTTTCCCTGCAGCCTGAGCGAGGTCAAGAAGGTAATCCGCGACACTCACGAGGGTATATTCCTCCACGAAAGGATTTCCGTCCTCGCATATGAAGGCGAGACGGTCCACGTCGGGATCGACGCTGATTCCGAGATCGGCCTTCTCTCTGATAACGGTGGAACTCAATTCGGTAAGGTTCTTTGGAAGCGGTTCGGGATTGTGGGCGAAATCTCCCGTAGGTTCTCCGAAAAGTGTGATGCACTTGACGCCCAGCCTTTCGAGCAGCCTCGGCATAATGATGCCGCCAACCGAGTTGATGGAATCCAGAACAACCTTGAAGCCGGCCTTTCGTATCGCCTGCGCGTCAACTTCGGGAAGTGCAAGGACCGCCTCGATGTGCTCGTCCGTAAAATCGTGCTCCTCGATATGTCCGAGTTCGTCCACTGGCGCGAAATCGAACTTGTCGGAATCGGCGAGGTCAAGTATTGCCTGCCCCTCGGCCGCAGTAAGAAACTCTCCATCCGCATTGAGCAGTTTCAACGCATTCCACTGCCTCGGATTGTGGCTCGCGGTGAGTATTATACCTCCATCCGCATTTGCGAAGCGCACTGCCAGTTCGGTAGTCGGAGTACTTGCAAAACCGCATTTCACGACGTCCACGCCGCAGGCGACAAGCGTGCCGCAGACGAGCTGCTCGACCATTTCACCGCTCAAACGCGCATCACGTCCTACTACTATCTTGTACTTTTTCCCGTTCGCAACAGGTTTTCTCGAAGGAAGCGTAGCGCAGTATGCATAAGTGAATTTGACTATGTCAATCGGAGTAAGGCCCTCGCCTGCAGGTCCGCCTATTGTACCACGGATACCTGAAATGGATTTGATAAGTGACATCGTGAATATTTTTGACTCTGCAAAAATAATAATTTATCTTTGCGCC
>JAKSJY010000054.1 GCA_024402025.1 Bacteroidales bacterium | reverse complement strand
ATTCTACGGCGTTCGCGCCGCGGTGTAACTTTTATAAAATTAACGAACTATTGATCAATGTCTTTGGGTTTTTCATAATGCGAATATAGAGAGTCCTTTGGTGTTTTGTAAATTTTCGGAACAAGGTTTACCGCCTTCCGCTTGTTCTCATCGACAATCTTCGCATAGATCTGAGTCGTGCGAATATTGCAGTGACCAAGAAGTTTGGAAACGGTGTAGAGGTCCGCTCCGTATGTCAGCGTAAGGGTTGCGAAGGTATGGCGGCCGACGTGCCGCAACGAACTAATATGAGGCCGCAAAATCCATTATGTGATTTTCCAGACCGGAATAATAGTTGTCGGAAACCGTTGCAGTCCCGGCATCGCACTGACGGACGAGATGGTAATAGCCTTTCTCTCCGAAAATGTTGGCGGGGTGGGGTCTGGTGGCGAAGTAATGGCTGTAATCCAGACTCAAGCTGTATGACGGGTCGTCCGCTGCATCCACGAACCTGAAATCAAAAAGGAAATTCGCAGCTTCGAAGGTCCCGGCGGACACTTTTCTGGCATTTCTGTCAATTTCAACTTTCTCAAGTTCGTAGGAGCCGCTCCCGTCCTCTGCAAGAAAGTTGTACCTGTTTCCCAAAGCATCTTCGACAATGCATCCCTCAGGCATATGGGACCTCCAGAAATCGGAATATTCATTCCCACAGAACTCGCAGAAGGGAAAATATTCGAGGCGTGGCGCACCCCCATCCCGTGCCAAATATCTCAGCCCAACCGGAACGTAAAGTGCCAGGTCAAACCTGTACTCGGCTTCGAATCTTGCACCTGTATGCGGATTGACTGTGGAAGCCTCCAGCATCATTCCGCCGCAGGATGGATAATTCCGAGGAGTCACATCGGCAAAAAGCAGCACTCCCCTGTCTACAGATATTCCGGCACAATAATCATCCTTGACGGGATTGAACGGAATGATTCTGTCCGAATGGTTGCTCGAATGGAGTACCGACCAGGTCGTCATTTCATCGCAAGGCGCCGGAGCCTCGTCGTACAAGCCTAGAGAACAATTGGAAGACCTCAGAGTTCTTGGCGCAATCTGATAATTGAAATAATTACCCAGAAAACCCTGGCGCGGGAAAGCCTTATACATTGTCAGAATACACTCCCGGCTTTTTCCAACACCGTCAGACGAATATCGGAACACGCAAGGGAGCTGCCTTTCTCCGTTGACAGACCCAATTCCATAGAAATAGACACGCCCAAGAGAATTGAAATAAACGTCGCTGTTCGAACGCAGCTCGGCGGAAGCGATTCCGTCCTCCCCGAAACTGATTTCCGGATTTCCCATAAGGCAGGATCTCGTGTAATCCAGAGTCCCGTTTTCAGGGAATCCATCCATACGATAAGCCATAAATGACTCTATGTCAAGTTCCCGTCCACGTTCGTCCTTCAACCTGATGTCCACACAGGAATCATAATAGATTCCATCCGACGAATTGTAGAAACAATTTCCCGCCTCCGAGGCCTTCGGAGTGCCGAAGAGGAAAAGTTCCGGAACCTTTACACCGTCGGCAAGGGTGATGTCAGCCTGCATCCTGTCTTTGACCAGACTGATTTCAAGCGGCATCCCCAGCCGCCTTATCTGATATCTTACAGTCTTGGAACCGGCCTTGTAGGCAAAGAATATCCCCGATGACTCATCAAGAAAAGACGCTCCGGTATTGGAGCCCACCTTGATTCTCGATTCCCCGGCAATCCTGACATCGACAGGGCTCTGCGAAGTCGCCTCGGGAAAGTTGAGATATCCGACCTCGCAAAGATATCCGGCCTTACCGTGCGAGAACATCGTATAGGGATCGGGAACATAATCCGTTCTGACATTCGCCTTTGCAGAATGCCTCCCGTCCCAGGAAGTCACCACCACATTTCCCTTCAGCCTCGAAGCGCCGTAATATCCGGTTTTAAGATACAGCTTTCCTTCCTCCACCTTAGCCTCAAGACCTTCCCCTTCGACTCTTGCGTTGAAGCTGATGTCCGGCGGGTCCAGAACAAGTTGATGTACCTGCACCCAATCATCCCCCTGCCATACTACAATTTCGGACGACTCGAACCGTATCGACCTTCTGTCATCCAGAGAAACAGTATTCGCCTTCCAACGGGTCTTGTACGAAAGCGAATCCGAGAGGCATACCGACAGTTCCACCACGGAATTTCTGCGAATATTGAAATCGGAGCAGTTATCCTCTCCGAGGTACATCCTGAATGTCATTTCAGCATCTGCGCCCTGTGTCATCCAATGCGCTCCCAACTCGATGAACGTACACCTTTCGGAATTCATCCCTATGGATTCGGGGGTCTTGTTCCACGAGTCTTCGTTCCCCGGAAGCAGAACTCCGTTGCAGTTTTCAAGGACATAGAAGGAAATGCTCCCGCCCGAATTCAGCACGGCGATATCATCCCGTGTAGCCCTGTCCCCATCCCCTGTACGGGCAGCCCTCGACTCGGGTGAAAACGGTGCGACATCCAGTGCCGCCTGGCATACGCGCACGGATTCGATTTCATAATCAGTTTCCCGCAAGGATGGAGATATTGACAGGTCATATCTAGCCACAAGCCGGACCATCTCCAGTTCGACATCCTCCACCTCTCCGTTTTCCCCGGATGGCAAATCCAGGAAAGAACGGCAGGCCATGGGGAGTCCGTTTGAATACAGGTTTTCCGCAGACGGCATTGAAATCCTGAACGATTCCATATCGGACTCGTCCACAGGGGCTGCGGGGTGTCCGCAATTTGCAAAGGCATATATGTCATACCTGCACCCGGAAAGCATCTTCACACTACAATTGTCGCCGTCGGAATGGAGTTCGTCATACAGGATGTCATCCTTGAAAATGAAAACGCACAAGGAATTGACTTCATCCGACTCGCCTTCGAAAAGGCTCTTGGTCCTGTCTGCCATACGTACCCTGAACGTGACATCTCTCGGAGCAGTTCTCTCCCCCGGTTCTTCAACAATGACATTCTCCACCCTGACGCAAGATGCGGCAACGAAAAGCAGGAGTACAATTTTCTTCAAAGTTTTCATAGTTCTATTTTCTCCCAAGGATCAACCGTAATGTTAATTTCGGATTTGACATAATCCACATTTACATATATGTCGGGCAGGTCTTCCCTGGACCAATCGTAACCGTCTGCGCTGATATGGCGTCCAAGCGGAATCTCACCTATGGAGGGCGCCCCTTTCCCCTTCACCTGTCCGTCAATAAACAACATTGTCAACGAATCATCCCTCTGCCTCGGAATGCATATTCTGCAGCAATTGCCGAGATACGGTCTGGTCGACACGGAGAACGGACCTTCCAGAGGTTCAAGGGTACGCATATCGAAGCCGCAGGTATTTCCCGTGAGTTTGAGTCCATACGGATAATTGTCCGACTCGGAACCTTTTACCGAAACATACAGGAAGGCGAACTGTCTGTGCAGCTCAGCTCTGACTTCTGCACAGTCGCAGTCAGTATCCATCTGTGTACTGAACGCATATATCTCGTCCATTTCGGATCCGAAAGGAATTCTGAGGCATTTCCCGTCGCCTACGCACGAATGCATTCCGCTCATCGCCAGGAAAGAGGACATTCCACGGCCCACCACGAAACACTCTTTCGTGCCATCGCCTTCAAGTATGGAGTGTGCCGTAAAGGTTTTGTCTCCTGTCCAGCAATAAAGGTCGACGGATTTCTCAAGACCTCCACACACATCGACATTCAACAGACACGGGCATTCCGACCTGTCTGTCTTGATTGAACATCCGCACAACATCACCATCGAGAAAGCAATGGCTGAAAGAGTCCTGTACATAAGCAACCGTCAAATTGAAAATTCCTGGACGGATTTCGAGCCATCCCAATCGGCAACCTTGACCGTGAACGAAATGTCATCGAAGCTCACCACCTTGTCGGGAGAGTCACTTCCGGGACGTTTGATTGTAACGTTGCTGATTTCGTAAGACTGGTTGGAAGTCAATGACGGAACGTCAATGGGATAATAATATGTCTTTTCTCCCATAGTAGCCTCTATGACAAGTCTGAGAGCCTTCGAGCTCCTAACATTAGGCAAAGAGTAGAAAGTATGGACCTTGTCATACGACTTGGTGTTTGCTAAAATCCCGTTTGAAATCTTGTCATAAATGAGATTGGAGACATTGGAGGGCAGATTCGGGTCATTCTGTCCGACGTTGTACCACGTTGTCGCCGATGCAGTGTCCCCGATATTCCCGTTTCCTGGCACGTTTGTCAGGTAGCAGGCCGTAAGGGTGAACCCCATTGATGCAAGAGAGGCGGCGGACATATCGCGTTTGATATTCTTCACGACAACCCTGGAAAGAAGCCTGTGGACTTCGATACTGACGGGTTCGGTGGATGGGGCAAGGGTTTTGGTGACAGACCCTGTCATAATGACCTTCTCGCAAGTGTTGTCCCCAAGAGAGAAAGTCTTCTCCTTAAGTTGGCTGACGGTAGCGACCCCCGAGCAATCAGGGCCGTTGACAACAGCATAGATAGTCCTTTCGCCTTCAGTGCACGAGACTGTAACGGCATTTCCGGATGCAGTCTGGCCATAAGCATCAATGTCATTTCCCCTGAACACAAGAATCTGCACGCTGGAGATGTTGTCGTCCTTTGTAGTCAAGGCCTTGGTGTTCCCGGAATAAGTATTGCACACGCCCACCGAGACAGGGAACCTTCCTGAAAAGGTCTGTGTTTCGGATACCGGCATAAAAGATTTCTGGCAGGAGGCGAAGACCGCCGCACAGGCTGCCAATGCGATAATCGAAGTTTTCATAGTTATAAATTCAATTCATTTCATACTGCAGGGTATCGGAATTCTCTATTGCGGAGACTTTTGTAGCGACAACCTCATACTGGGTCCTTTCTATTTCATCGGCTCCGGTGAACTTCTGTGTTCTCACACGTCCTTCCACCCTCACCTTTGCACCTTTCTCCAGCGCCTGGACATCAGCAATCCTTTCGACATCCCAGATGACCACATTGTGCCAGGTAGTTTCAATCACCGCAGCACCGCTCTTATCGCGATAGGCGCGTGAGGTTGCCACATTGATTCTTGCCATTTCCTTGTCGGAGATGATCTGCCGCTTCACGTTGCCGACGATCCCTCTCAACTCAATTCGATTCAATTGTTCCATTTTGTAAGTTTTTCATAAATTGGTTTAACGGTGCCGACCGTTTCCGCGGGTACAGCCGGCACTGCAAAGTTGCCGCAATGTCTGCAGATTCCAATACGACATACCGCCGGATGACCGAAATATTTACATTGTTTCCGGAAATTGTCTGTTTCTTTCGGATTATCATAAGAAAAAAACAGGCGTATTCATTTTTCTTATGCCGGAAAGAAAAATCACTTGATAAAACATATTTTATACTTCTTGGATGATACCATTGCGGGAATGATATTTGCAGAAAAAACTATGGAATACAAACAGACCTGTCTGAATTGCGGCAACTCCTTATATGGGAGATCCGACAAGAAATTCTGTTCCGACGAATGCCGGAACGAGTATCACAACCATCACCAGACAAAGAAAAGAAGGCTGAGGCGCTCGGTCATCGAAGCCCTTGACAGGAATCACAACTGTCTGGAGCAACTTCTTACTCTGGGACTTACTTCAGTGAGCCTGAACGAACTGGAGGAGCTGGGATTTGAAAAGGAAGTCTTCACCGGTATAGGAAAAAGCGTAAAAAACCATTCCGTTTTCAAATGTTTCGATATAGAATACGCGCTTACCCCAACGCGTGTAATGCACATAAGACATTTGGAATCACTTTGATTTTATGTAAATTTGTCCTGAAAAATATACAGAAATGACGGTCAAGGTTATCAACAAAAGCGGGATGCCGCTTCCCCAATATGCGACAGCACTGTCCGCTGGCGTGGATGTACGGGCGAACATAGATGAAAGCATTGTATTGAAACCCCTGGAAAGGGCCATGGTCCCCACCGGACTTTTCGTACAGATTCCGCAGGGCTACGAAATTCAGGTCCGGCCACGAAGCGGACTGGCAGCAAAAAAGGGCATCTCAGTCCTGAATGCTCCAGGTACCGTGGATGCCGATTACCGTGGTGAGATTTGCGTGATTCTTGTAAATCTCAGCAGCGAAGATTTCACAATCGAACGCGGCGAAAGGATAGCCCAGCTCGTACTTGCAAAGCACGAGGTTATCGAATGGGAAGAGTCGGAAACTCTTGATGAAACTCAAAGAGGAGCCGGCGGCTTCGGGAGTACGGGAGTCTAGCTCCGCACTCCCGGAAAGTCAGCCTTGTTACTTTTTGGATGCTGCTGCAGGTTCTGCAGAAGCTGCAAGTTTGGTCGAGACGATGCTCTCGACGAACTTGTCGTATTCGGCCGTCGTGATCATATTGCAGGTACCATTGATCTGCGCACCCATCTCGACCTGAATCTTGTTGACCTTGACTCCGCCGTTGATCTTCGAGGATGCCTTGATGTTGAGTACATCCTTTACATAGACGTCACCGTCGATACTTCCCCAGAAATCACAATTGTTGCATAAAATGGCGCCTTTCATAACGGCCTGAGTGCCGACAACAACCTTTCCCTTGGAATAGATCTTACCTTCGACCCTGCCGTCGACACGGATGTCGCAGTCCGATGACAGTTCTCCCTTGATAACCGTGCCCGAGGAGATACGGCTTACATCATTAACGCTGACTTCAGGCTCAGCAACCTTCAATGATTTGATATCCATAATATTCTGTAGAGTTATTTTAAACTATTCCTTTTCCATGACAGTTCTTGTATTTCTTTCCGCTGCCGCAAGGGCAAGGATCATTCCTTCCAACGTGCTTTTCAACCTGAACCGGGGTGTTGGCCTTCTGCTCCCCGTTGGTGGAAAGGTCTGAATGTCTGGCCTGGAGGCGTGACATGTCAGGCTTTGTCTGAACCGCTCTCTGAGGCTGCTGATCCCTTAGAGGGATAAACGCTCTGAACAGGAATGAAAGCACGTCCTGATTGAGGGATTCGAGCATTTTTGCAAACAGATTGTAACTTTCCAGTTTGTAAACGACTTTCGGATCCTTCTGCTCATAAGAAGCATTCTGAACGCTCTGCTTCAGATCATCCATCTCCCTGAGGTGCTCCTTCCAGTGTTCGTCAATCTGATAAAGTATAATATTCTTGCTCAGGGTCTTCGCCACTTCCCTGCCTTCGGAATTGTATGCCTTTTCGAGATTGACGGAAAGGGTGATGACCTTCCTTCCGTCAGAAACGGGGATCGCAATATTCTGATACATTGTTCCCTGCTTTTCATACACCTGCTTGATGATAGGGCTGAGCTTCTCGACCAGCAGGTCCATACGGCGTCTGTAGACCGTCTCCATCTGGTCGCAGATGGCTGATACAAGCTTGTCGGTCTTTGCAGATGAGTAGAACTCTTCGTCGAAACCGGGATCGATGGACAGACGGGCCATCAAATTCTCGGAAAACTCCTCATAGGAAGCACCTTCCAGACTTTCCACAATTATGGAAGCGGTATCCACCATCATATTCCGAAGGTCGATTTCAATCTTCTCGCCACTTATCGCATTGCGGCGGCGTGAATAGATCGCCTCCCTCTGGTAATTCATCACGTCGTCATACTCGATAAGGTTCTTACGTATACCGAAATTGTTCTCCTCGACCTTCTTCTGAGCCTTTTCGATTGCGGATGAAAGCATTGAACTCTCCAGAGCTTCGTTCTCGGTCATTCCGAGTCTGTCAACCACGGAAGCGATCCTTTCCGAACCGAAGAGACGCATCAGCTTGTCCTCGAGTGAGATATAGAATCTGGACGAACCCGGATCTCCCTGACGTCCGGCACGGCCTCGGAGCTGACGGTCGACGCGGCGCGAATCGTGACGTTCGGTACCTATGATGGCCAGACCGCCCGCAGCCTTCACCTCGTCGGAAAGCTTGATGTCGGTACCGCGGCCCGCCATATTGGTGGCGATGGTGACCGTGCTGCTCTGACCGGCCTGGGCGACGATTTCCGCCTCACGGGCGTGCTCCTTCGCATTCAGGACATTATGTTTGATGCCGCGCATCTTGAGCATGCGGCTCAGAAGTTCGGAAGTCTCCACGTCTGTCGTTCCGACGAGCACCGGACGACCGGCATTGGAAAGTTCCACGACATGGTCTATGACGGCGGCGTATTTGGCCTTCTTGGTCTTGTATATGAGGTCGTCCTGGTCGTCGCGCAGTACGGGCTTGTTCGTAGGGATGACCATCACGTCCAACTTGTAGATGCTCCAGAACTCACCCGCTTCCGTTTCAGCCGTACCTGTCATTCCGGCCAGCTTGTGATACATACGGAAGTAGTTCTGAAGAGTGATGGTGGCAAAAGTCTGGGTGGCGGCCTCGACCTTCACGTTCTCCTTCGCCTCGACAGCCTGATGCAGACCGTCGGACCAGCGGCGGCCTTCCATTATTCGTCCCGTGGACTCGTCCACGATCTTCACCTTCTTCGCGCCATTCTCCTCCATCACCACGTAATCGACGTCCTTCTCGAACATCGCGTATGCTTTGAGCAGCTGGCTTACGGTATGGATACGCTCGCTCTTGAGGGAGAAATCCTCCATAAGTGCGTCCTTGCGCTCCTGTTTCTCGGCAAGGGCGGCATCGGACTGCTCTATTTCGGCGATTTTGCTGCCGACATCGGGGATGACGAAGAAGTCATCGCTACCGACGGCCTTGGCGAGAGCGTCGTGGCCCTTGTCGGTCATATCCACCGAATGCAGGACCTCGTTGATCACGAAGAACAGAGGGTCGGTCACAACCGGCATCTCCTTCTCGTTGTCCTGCATATAGTAGTTCTCCGCCTTCTGGAGAAGAACCTTTATTCCCGGTTCGGAAAGATATTTGATGAGAGGCTGGTACTTGGGAAGTCCCTTGTGCGCACGGAGAAGCAACTTTCCTCCCTCGTTCTCGTC
>JAKSJY010000053.1 GCA_024402025.1 Bacteroidales bacterium | reverse complement strand
CGACGTCCGTCGCGGGCATATCGACTCCGCCGCCACCCATCAGGTTTCCGAACGAGCCTTTCATCATTCCGGGATGGAAACTGAGGTCGAGGATGGTTTCCTCCTCTCCGTCATCGATTCCCGTGAACTGGGCCTGGTCGGACTTCTTCTCGACTACCTTCAGTTTTGAAATGGCCTTTGCGGGTATGTTTTTCGAAGCAATCTGCGGGTCGTCGAGGAAGAACGTCTTCCCGTCTATGGTGATCTTGTTTATCGACTTTCCGTTATGGGTGATGGACCCGTCCTCGGAAACTTCCATTCCGGGAATCTTCTTCAACAGGTCCTCGAGCACGTCGTTGTCCGCGCTCTTGAACGTAGTGGCGGAAAACTCGATGGTATCCTGCTTCATAATGATGGGGTTTCCCATCGCGGACACCTTCGCCGCCTGGAGCTGCTCGACGTCAGGCTGAAGTTTTACGGCGGGCAGCACGAGGTTCGCATTCTTGATTTCAACCTGGCGGGAGTCGGCCTTGTATCCGAGGAGTTCGGATTTCATCGTGTACTTTCCGGGCTTGATTTTCTCGATGATCACGTTTCCCTTGTCATCGGAGAGAGTGTAGGCGCTTGCCTGCTTCGCGCCTTCCGGGGTGATGGACACCGTAGCGAACGGAAGGGCGTCGGAATTGTCCGCATCCTGAAGGACGAACTTGATGCTGTAGGTCTGGGCAAAACTCTGGAACGCCCCGAAAACTGAAATGAGGATTGTGATAAAAAGCTTGCTTTTCATCTTCTTTCGTTATTTAACTCTGTCAGGATTTACCTGAATAAACTTCTTCCACGATGTCGACGCGACTTCACTGGTAAGCGGATTCGTCAATTGGTAATAATGGCACATCGCTATCGCCAGTGCATCTGTAGCATCGAGAAACTTTTCTGCAATATCTATGCCAAGGGTCTTGCAGACCATAGCGCTCACCTGCTCCTTGCTGGCATTGCCGTTCCCGCACACGGCAATCTTCGCCTTGCGCGGAGCGTATTCGGTAATCTTGACCCCGTTCTCCACGGCGGCCTCGATTGCAGCGCCCTGTGCCCTGCCCAGCTTGAAGATGACCTGAGCGTTCTTCCCGTAGAAAGGGCTCTCGATGGCAAGGTCGGAAGGGGAATATTCCCTGCAGAGTTCGGACACCCTGGAATGTATCATGGAAAGCTTCTGATAAGGGTCGGGCTCCTTTCTCAAATCCAACACCCCCATATCCACATACTCCGCGCGGCTTCTTTCATTTATACGGACAATCCCGAAACCAAGCAGATTGGTTCCGGGATCTATTCCCAATATGATTCTCTCCCTAGTCAATTCTGTCGAATCCGGTATAAGGACGCAGTGCCTCCGGGATGATGATTCCGTCAGGGGTCTGGCAGGACTCGAGCAGAGCGGCCACGACTCTCGGAAGTGCAAGTGAACTTCCGTTCAGCGTATGCGCAAGCTGGGGCTTTCCGGCCTCGTCGCGATAACGGAGGTGCAGACGGTTCGCCTGGTATGTCTCAAAATTGGAAACGGACGAGATTTCCAGCCAGCGCTGCTGGGCCGCACTCCACAATTCGAAGTCGTAGGTAATTGCCGACGTGAAGGACATATCGCCTCCGCACAGACGGAGAATCCTGTATTTGAGCCCGAGCTTGTTCACGATGGACTCCACGTGGGCCACCATATCGTCGAGGGCCGCGTAGCTGTCCTCAGGCTTCTCCACTCGCACGATTTCCACCTTGTCGAACTGATGCAGACGGTTCAGGGCACGCACGTCCTTTCCGTAGGACCCGGCTTCGCGACGGAAGCAGGGGGTGTATGCGGTAAGTCTCTGGGGAATCCGGTCTGCATCGAGAATGACGTCGCGGAAAATGTTGGTCACAGGAACTTCCGCGGTAGGAACCATATAGAAGTCGTCCAACTCGGCGTGATACATCTGGCCTTCCTTGTCAGGGAGCTGGCCGGTGCCGAATCCGGAGTCCTTGTTTACCATTACGGGGGGCTCGACCTCAAGATATCCGTCCTCGGTATTGCAGTCGAGGAAGAAGTTGATCAGCGCCCTCTGGAGCTTTGCGCCCTTGCCTTTGTAGACGGGGAACCCGGCTCCGGTGATCTTCACGCCAAGGTCGAAATCGATGATGTCGTATTTCTTCGCAAGTTCCCAATGAGGGAGAGCGCCCTCGGGAAGGTTCACCTCGGGGCCGCCCATCTTCACCACCTGGTTGTCCTCCGCGCCCTTTCCAGGCACTACGAGATTGCAGGGCAGGTTGGGGAGAAGGACGAGTTTGGAGTTCATCTCCTGCTCCGCGGCCTGCATCTGCTCAAGGAGTTCCGAAGACTTGGTCTTCAGGGCTGCGACCTCGGCCTTTGCAGCGTCAGCCTCGTCTTTCTTCCCCTGCTTCATCAGGGAACCTATTTCAGCGGCTTTCTGCTTCTGCTCGGAGAGCAGGCTATCGGATTCCGTCTGGAGCGCACGGCGCCTGGAATCCAGTTCAAGTACGGCGTCAACTATCGGCTGCGCGTCGAAATTTTTGATTTTGAGTTTGTCGATGACCATCTGGCGGTCGTCGCGCAACATTTTTAATGTAAGCATACTTTACTTAAGCAAAAAGGACCTACACCTCGTCTCGAAGTGCAAGTCCTAGTATTATTCACTCCTTCGAGATTAGTTCTCAAAAGGGATAACTGAGACGTAGGATTTATCCTGTCTCTTGCGGGTGAACTTGATGGTTCCGTCGACAAGAGCATAGAGGGTATGATCCTTTCCCATCCCGACGTTCTTGTCAGGATTGTGGACTGTACCCCTCTGGCGAACGATGATGTTGCCGGCTTTTACTGTCTCACCACCGAATTTCTTGAGTCCGAGACGTTTGCTCTGCGACTCACGACCGTTCTTGGAACTTGATTGACCTTTCTTGTGTGCCATAATCCGATAATTTTTAAGCGAGAACTATCTCGGCGATTTTAATTTTTGAAAGAGCCTGACGATGGCCGTTGCACTTGTCAAAACCCTTGCGGCGAATCTTCTTGAAAACGAGGATTTTCTTCGCCCTTACATCATCTGCGAGCACGGTAGCCTTGACTACAGCACCCTTTACATAGGGAGCACCGACCTTCACCTTTCCCTCATTGTCAACGAGGAGGACCTTGTCGAACTCTACGTCTGTGCCCTTTGCAGCCGCAAGACGGTTGCAGAAGACTTCTGCGCCAGCCTCAACTTTAAACTGCTGGCCTGCAATATCAACAATTGCGTACATAAATAAAAAAACTATAAAAGTTTTCGACCGTAAGCGGTTCCAACGCAGGAACTCTTTTCCAAAGCTCAGCGGCCATGAATAATTGGACGGCAAAAGTAGTCAATTTTATTTGAAACACAAAATAATATTGGTAATTTTGCAAGACAACCCAAACCTGCAGATGGAGACCACTTTCACATACGACCGCCCGGTGACGGGAAAAGACAACATAGGACGTCGGGACGAGGTCGCAATACTTGTAAAAGCTATCAGATCCGGCAACAACATTGCCATCTACGAGCCGGCCAAATCCGGTAAGACATCCCTTGTCAGGCAGGCCATGCTTGAGATCAAACGCACCGGAGTGCAGTTCCGCAGCATCGAATGCTCCCTGCTGGGAGTAAGGTCTGTCCATGACTTCATCTCAAGGGTGTCGGCCACCATCTCGGGCATCTACGCGAACACCCCCGCGGAAAGGAAGGAATTCTACGAGAACTACCTCGGATCGAAACTCCCCGAAGACAGCGAGGAACAGTTCAAAGCGGTAGTCCAGGCTCCCTACAAACTGGCCCAGGACAAGGGCGAGACAATAGTGGTGGTCTTCGACGAATTCCAGGACATACTTTTTATCGAGGATGCCGAGAAGAAGATAAAGTGGTTCGAGGAGGTAATCAAGGATTACGAGGACGGACTTTGGTCCAGGAACTGCAGTTTCATATGGTGCGGCAGCCAGGTCAACTCGATGAAATACATCTTCGAGGACATGAGGTTCTTTTTCAGAATCGCCGAGAGGATACGCCTCAGGAGAATTCCCTACATCGAATTCGAGGACTTCATCCTCAGAAGTTTCCTTTCCAACGGAAAGGTCATCGAGAAGGAACTCGTGCGCTCCGTTTATGACAAACTGGGCGGGAACGCGTGGTACGTCAACCATTTCTGCGCCATCTGCGACGGCCTGAGCCGCGGCTATGTAACCGTCCCCGTAGTGGAGGAAAGCCTTTCATCCCTCATCAGCATCCACCAGCCCCGTTTCATCTCCACGATGCACGATCTCACCACCTTCCAGACCCTTCTGCTCAAGGCCATCATCGACGGGGAGACGATGTTCAGTTCGGCGGCGGTTATAGAACACTACGGCCTCAACTCCTCCGCCAATGTCCGCAGGATCAAGGATGCCCTCTGCAAGAAGGAAATCATCACCTTCGAGGATGACGAGGGAGCGAAAATACTCGACCCCCTGTTCGAATACTGGCTGAGGGAATTCTATTTCATCTGATATGAAGAAACGCATTGCCGTGCTTACTGGAGCCGGAGTAAGCGCCGAAAGCGGCCTCGGCACCTACCGGGACAACGGCGGGCTGTGGGACAGGTACGACCCGATGGAAGTCGCCTCCATCGAGGGGTGGCTGCGCAACAGGAAACTCGTACTGGATTTCTACAACGCCCAACGCGAAAAACTGCGCGGCTGCAGGCCCAACGAAGCCCACACCATCATCGCCGGGCTTGAGAAGGACTACATTGTGGACGTCATCACGCAGAATGTGGACAACCTGCACGAACGGGCAGGCAGCACACGCGTCCTGCACCTGCACGGAGAGGTTACCAAGGTACGCCCCGAAAACACCTTTTGCGACGAAGACGGTTTTTCGGAGAAAGACGTCATCGACATAGGCTACGAAAAGGTCGATTTGGGAGACAAAGGCGTGAACGGGGTGCAGCTCAGGCCGCACATCGTATTCTTCGGCGAAGCCGTTCCGATGATGGAGAAAGCGATCGACACGGTGTCGCAGGCCGACATTATCATCATAGTCGGAACCTCACTTACCGTCTATCCGGCGGCGGGACTCTACAGGTTCGCGAGGGCAGATGCGCCCATCTACATCATAGATCCGGCGGAGATCAGCATACGCGACCACCGTATAACCCACATCCGCAAGGTGGCAACCGAGGGTATGAGGGAAGTGGCGGAGATGCTGCCACGATAGTTATTTCTGGTACAGGTGGTCACACCAGGGGAAATTCTTCCAGGTGTTGACGTGCAGCCTGTGCATTTCCTCTGTAAGGAGCAGCATCTTTCCTACGGAATGACGTTCCGGGAAAATGTCGTGGTACTCCCTGTCGATATACAGGGAGAAGAAGGATGTGTCCGTCACTATGGGAAGGGAATATACCACATCGTATCCGAGCTCCCAGTTCCAGGGGGCACCGAATTTGGTGCCGGAGAAATGCAGGCCCGAATGGTCGATGGTGAGACAGCCCTCGCCGCAGGGTTCCGAAGTTTTCTTGTGCCTTACAAGGTGATTGGTCGGAAGGCATCCCACCTTGACCTTTTCGGTAAAGGAATATTCCGGATTGCGTCGGATCTCGCCGATTATATCCTTTCTTTCCATCTCCACCCACTTGTTGGGGGACTCCGGAAGGACACAGTCCTGGTTGAAAGGCTCGAAATCGTAATAATCGTTCATCCGGGCGCCGTTTCCGCAGGCTTCACACCTGATTGTGTCGCCTCCTGATGTCATCTGGAGTTCAGCTCCGCACTTGGGACACTTGTAGCAAATGTCATCGAGTTTGGTGCAGATTTTTCCGCGGGATTTGTAGCGTATTCTCTTCTCCTTGTTCCAGGCATAGTCGTCGTGGCGGAAAGCGGCGTTGATGGCATCCTGGATTTCATCGCCGGACATAGCCTCGAGCTGCTCAGGAGAGAAGAGCAGGGAAAGTTCCACATCCACGCGACCCGGACGGATGTCGGTGCAGACCTTGGTACTGGTCAGATACGAGCCGGAAAGATGCACGAAATAGACAGGAATGCCGAAGGACTTGAGGAATCGTCCCGTACCGGGGACAATGGGCTGGTTCTGACCGTAGATGGAGCTCATCCCCTCGGGTGAGAAGGCAATGCAGCCGCCCTGTTTGATGATGGACCACATAGCCCTGACGCCGGCGATGTCCTCGTTGTAGTTCTTCTTGGGGATGACGTTCATCAGTCGGAACACCAAGGCGAGATGACTCCTGAAAAACTCGTTATATCCGGCGACAATACTCAGTTTGCGCGGATAGGTAGCCTCCATTACGAAGGCATGGTCAAGTCTGGAAAGGTGATTCCAGATTACGAAGCACGGGCCCTTGCAGTCATTGATATTGACGTGTCTGACATAGTGCGGACGATACTTCGGGGCGACAAAACCGCTCATTATGTGGCGGTACAGGAACATTATTATACCACGAGGTTTGTGGTATTTTCTGCAGGACAGTTTCTCCTGCAGCGTAGGTTTTTTATTTGCACTCACCGTACAAAAAGGTTAGAATAGCGGATGCAAATATAGAAAAATATTTATTTCACAAACAAATATGTCTCTTCAAGCAACGTTTTTGCATACGGATATTCCGATTTTTCCGCCGAAATCAGCGCGTTCGGCGTTCCGCCCAGATAGAACACCTTCACCGACTCCGCAAAGCCGCTCTCTTCCCCCGTACGGTAGTAATCCCTCAGGGTGTTGCAGACCGTCTCGCTGGAAGGCGCGTCAATCTCGAGCTCAACGGTCATCCCGAATATTCTCGCAGTCTCCGCCGCCATATACAGGTCGTTGGCCGCGTGTGCCGCGAACATTATGTTGGGCTGCATGCAGGCCCAGTCGAATCCCCAGTCCTTCCATCTCCACATCGAGGCCTGGCCGTAATAGGGACACCAGAATGACTTGAGTCCGAGGCTGTGGACATATTCGTTGGCCTGCATTATGATGTTTTTCTGCCCGTAGCAGGCCCCTTCGTTCTCCCAATAGGTTCCGAGCAGGCGGAGATGCCTGTAGGAACGGGATTCGAACTCACTGATGAAGGAATCTATCATAGGCTGGACGAAATTCTCGAAATTGTTGTCCCCGCGAAGCGTCGGGATGGTAATCCACACTCCGACGCTGCAGTCTTCTCCGCGTTCGGCGCTGAGCTCTTCCATAGTCCTTTCTATGGCGGCGAGATTGTAACGTTCGTCGAAGATGGCGGAAAGAAGGTCTGAAGAGCTAACTCCGTGCGCACCGAAAGACGTGAAGCAGACGGCATCGAAGAACTGCTCCCTTACGGGATTGTCGCCTACCCTGCGGGTGAACATCAACCCGGCCTGCTCGTCGGTAATCTGCTGCTTCTCGGAATTCTTGGCGCCGGCGGGTTTGATGGAGGCATAGAAGAGAGCATTGCAGCCGGCCTCCCCGACCGTAGGATAGCGTCCGAGACTGTTGGACATATTCACCGCCGCCTCGCCCACTCCGTCCAGTTTGGAGCTGGAGCCGACGCGGACTTCGCTGATATAGACTGCGTTGCCCGCGACGTAGATGCGTTCGGTCTCGAACGACAGGCGGACATATCTCGCCCTGACAGGGCGGAAGGAGGTCTCGAAGTTCCAGATTCTGCAATCCGGTTTCGGGACAAAGACGTCATATCCGTTTACCGTAAAATCCTCGAGATACTGAAGCGTCGGAGCGGCGTGGACCGTCACCCAGTCCGTCGCATTCTCGCTGACGCTCACCATCAACACCGGGGGGACGTTGATGCCCGAGCGGGTGTCGCGAAGGAACTGCGCGGCGAAGGCGAAGACCGACTTGGTGGCACCGAGGTCGAAAACGATGTGGCGGCCTCCCCCGTTGACGAACCTGACCCAGACAGGGTCGCTGAAATCGGTGGATGTAGCCTTGCGGGAATCGGTGAGTTTCGGGAACACTTCGGAGGCGGGAGTGTTGCGGCTCACCTGCTCAGGGGTCATCGGGAGGAAATGCCGAAGGGACGGTGTCCCGTAAGCATCGAAGTCGAGGTTGGTGTGACGGCCCGGAAGGATGTCGCCCTTGGGGTCATAGGCAAAGGCCCTGACCTGGTCCAGGCAGACGATGTTCTTGGAACGGTATATCCTGAAACGTATATATGAGGCACGGAACTGGCTGTCGAGTCGGATAAGGTGCTTTCCGTCATTGACTTCGCCCGGGCTGACCGTTCCCACGAGTTTGTATTTCCTGCCATCCAGGGAGGAATAGACCTCCATCCTTGAAGGCATATATATCCCCCAGGACTTCAGCCCCAGGGCCTCGGCCTCGACCGCGTATATGCTTTGCGGGGAAGCAAGCGTAAAATCGATGTCGTAGTAGTCGGCGCCTTCGAACCTGGCCCAGTCCCAATTGTCGTAATTCACCGCCAGCCTTTCATCGGTAAGGCGGACGCAGGACGGGTCCATGGTTTCCTTTCCGCCGTAAGTATTATAGGTGTAAGAGGCTTCGCGAAGGACATTTCTGGACATCCTTCCGCCGGCCCTGCCGAGAGGGCAGACGCAAATCAGCGCAAGAGCGGCGATGACAAATCGTTTCATGCCCCAAATATATGCATTATTTACAAAAAAACCGGGTCGAAGATCCGATTGGACCCTGACCCGTTTTTCAAAAAAAGAGGAACGCCTACTGCTCGTCCTGAAGACGGAGCTGCTGGACGTATACGGCTTTCATATGAGCGATACGACGCTTTACGGACGGTTTCTCAAAAGTCTTGCGAGCCCTCATTTCACGGACTGCACCTGTCTTTTCGAACTTGCGCTTGAATTTCTTCAAAGCCCTCTCGATATTTTCACCGTCTTTTACCGGTACGATAATCATTTTCTTATCACCTCCTTTTTCTTTTTTTTCCTCAAAGAAAGAAAAGTTTTTTGTATCTTCGTTCGCGTTATGTTACAAAGCTTTATCATGCTTTCTTTTGCGTTTACTCTGT
>JAKSJY010000052.1 GCA_024402025.1 Bacteroidales bacterium | reverse complement strand
TTGATATTCAGTGAATTACCCTATTTATTTTGCACGAAATTTGACGAAGAACCCAGGATTTGGCGGGAATTCTGTCTGACGGAGGGGTTTGGAGGGGTCGTCGAGCAGGAAAAGGCCCGTTTTCTGTCTGACGGAGGGTGAGGGGGCTTGGGCGAGGGAGGGAGGAGGAGAATCTTGAGAAAAATTGTATTTTTGTAAGGAAATACCGATTGGATTAAAAATCATGAAAAGAACACTTCTTATTTTTTCCGCGCTTCTGTGCGCAATTCTTACAGTGGCATCCTGCAACAATGAATCGGACACGCCCGAAGATCCCGTACCCTTTGTCGGGAACTGGCTGTACACCGGACACGACATCACCGGAGCAGACGACCTGCCTTTTTTCGACAATTACCTTTTCAAAATCGACGACACCACCATCAACGTCTTTGCAATGGACAGGACTACCAATACCGCAACCTATTCCTATACAAGAAAAGGAAACAGGATTACTTTCACCCCTGCTTTCAACGGCAAATACAACACCGCCGACATCAGAAGCACTTACGGCACCGGAGCGGAAAGCATCTGCTGGGACTGCGGGAACGGTCAGGTATATAATTTCAAGAAGGTCGAATAAGGATATCATCAGATTCTCAATATGAAAAAAATCATCATCGTCTTGGCAGCAATGGCCGCATCAATGACTGCATTCGCACAGAACCGCCCCGTCCACGACTGGGCATACACCGACAAATATTTCGACGTAAGGAATTCACTCGAAGCCGCACCTCAGGCAATATTCTATGGAGACTCCATAACCGAATGCTGGGGGCAGGCGGATATGGATTTCTTCAAGGAGCACGGATGGCTCGAACTGGGAGTAAGCGGAATGACGACCTGCCAGCTTCTCTGCCGCTTCCGCACCGACGTGATAAACCTTCATCCCAAATACGTGGTCATCCTCTGTGGCACCAACGACATCGCGCAGAACATCGGCCCCATCGAAATAGAGACTGCAATGGGCAATATCATCTCGATGGCAGAGCTTGCGAAGGCCAACAAGATCAAACCCATCCTCTGTTCGATCACTCCCTGCGACATCTACAAGTGGAACGAGGCCATAGGAAATCCTTCAAGGAAAATCATAAAGTTCAACAATCTCATCAAGGACTACTGCAAGGCCAACAGGATTCCCTATGTCGATTACCACTCGGCACTCGACAACGGAGAAGGCGGAATGATTGCGGAATATACAAAAGACCACTGTCACCTCACCCTCGAGGGATACAAGGTGATGGAGAAGATCATCGTGCCTTTCATAAAGTGATTTTTCCGGAGACATATCCAGTAGTCCACAACATCACCAACTATGTGGCGATGGGCATTTCCGCGAATGCCCTGCTGGCTCTCGGCGCGTCTCCCCTGATGTCATCGGCACCGGAGGAGATGGAGGACATCGCATCCTTCGCGGCGGCGATGGTCGCCAATCTGGGTTGTCTCGAGTCATCACAGGCTGAGGCAATGTCCATCGCGGCGGCGGCCTACCACCGGCTCGGGAAGCCGTGGGTCCTCGATCCCGCCGGAGTCGGGATCGGCGCTTTCCGGCGCGAGTTCGCGCTGCGGCTGATTGCCGAATGCCGGCCCACAGCGATACGCGGCAACGCCTCCGAGATAATGGTCCTCGCCGGAAAGCGCACGGAACCCGGAGGGATGGACTCGCACATAGCGGACGAGGAGCCCGGGAGGGTTCCGGGACCCGGCGGGCGGGAGGATTCCGCCGAAGCGGCGGTGTGCAGTAGTGATGGAAATACGAAAGTTGCCGGGAATGTGGAATGCGCGATGGAACTGGCAAGGCAGAGCGGCGCAATCGTGGTGATGAGCGGAAAGACCGACTTCATCACGGACGGGAAAGAAGTTTGGAGGGTGGAAGGGGGCAGCCCCAGGATGGCCGAAGTCACGGCGATGGGATGCACGGCATCCGCGATGGTGGCGGCGATGATGGCGGAAAATCCGGACAGGGTGGAGGCGGCAAAGGATGCGATGCTGCTGATGGCCAGGGCCGGGGAGATGGCGGATGCACGCAGCACCGGGCCGGGCTCGTTCGCGGTAAACTTCATCGACGCAATAGCTGCCATCCGTAAAAATTCCGCAAGTTCCCAATAAACCGAAAAATCCGACAACCGGCAGAGAAGATGAACGATTTTCGTAAAGACCGGCAAGAGCAAAATCAATGAAAATGGATACCAAATGCCTGAAACTGTATCTGGTGACCGACAGCGGGATTGCCGCGGCTAGGCCGGACGGCAAAAGCGTCGGGGAAATAGTCCTGGAGGCAGTAAAGGGAGGCGTCACGATGGTGCAGCTGCGGGAGAAGGAGATGGACACGAGAAGTTTCATCGCTCTTGCGGCCGAACTGAAGAGATCGCTTGCCGGAACGGGGGTGCCGCTGATAATAAACGACAGGGTGGACGTCGCGCTCGCATCGGGGGCGGACGGGGTCCATATCGGGCAGTCGGATATGCCTTACACAATGGCAAGGACCCTGCTCGGACCGGACAGGATAATTGGACTTTCAGCTGAAAACATAGAGCAGGTCGAAGCGGCCAACGGGTTGGACGTGGACTACATCGGGATATCCCCGGTATTCGCCACGCCGACAAAGACAGACACGGCGGCCCCGTTCGGAATCGACGGGCTGCGCAAGGCAGTCGGAATTTCGGGGCACCCGTGCGTGGGTATCGGCGGGATGAACATCGCCTGCACCGCGGACGTGATGGAGGCAGGGGCGGACGGAATTGCTGTCGTCAGTGCAATCATGGCGGCACCGGACCCTCAGTGGGCCGCCGCCGAACTTTCCGCCGCAGTGAACGCAGAGACGGTGAAGCCATCCGCAAAGGATGCGCCCGCAGCAGGGCCGGATGGAGCGCCACGCGGAGAATTCGCATTCATCGAGGAAGTGAGGAAGATGTTCCCCGCCCCAAAAGGAGTGGAAGGAATCGGGGACGACTGCGCGATAATCCCCCAGCGGGACGGGATGGAGACGCTGGTAAGCACCGATATGCTGATGGACGGAATCCATTTCCTGGCGGAAGACATCGGCGCATACGACCTGGGATGGAAATCCGGAGCAGTGAATTTCAGCGATGTAGCCGCGATGGGTGGAAACCCTGTGGGGAGTTTCCTTTCGCTGTCGCTCCCGCCGGAGAAGACCGGGAAATGGGCGGACGAGTTTATGAGGGGCTACCGTAAAGTGTCAGAGGAATACGGATTCCCGCTGCTGGGAGGAGATACGACCGCATCGAAGGACAGAATCTGCATAAACGTCACAGTCCTCGGGGAGTGCGCGAAAGGCCGCGGCATCAGGCGCTCCGGGGCGCGCATAGGCGACATGGTCTGCGTCACCGGGACGCTCGGCGATTCGGCGGCAGGCCTTGATGTCATCTTGAACAGGTCCCGCCGCAAAGATGGCACCATCGAAGGCGACGCAAGCGGATTCATCCGGACACTGACAGGGAAACATTACAGACCGCAGCCCAAAATGAAGGAAGGCCGGGAACTTGCAGCGAACGCAGGGGTCCACGCAATGATGGACATTTCCGACGGAATCGGCTCGGACATCAGGCACATAGCCGAAGAATCCGGAGTCGGAGCGGAGATCGACGTCCGCAGGATTCCGATGTCCGATGAACTGAAAGAATTCTGCAGGGCGACAGGGACCGATCCGGTGGATTTCGCCGTGGACGGAGGAGAGGACTACGAACTGCTGTTCACAATCGACCCCGAAGCGGAAAAGGGATTGAAAGTTCCGCACACGGTAATCGGGCGCATCATTGCGGACAAGCGAATCGTTTGGGCCGGGACATCCGACGATCATAAAGGTTACAGACATTTCAGCGATGAAAACATATCCTAGAGTACTTACAATTGCAGGCAGCGACTCCGGCGGAGGAGCAGGAATCCAGGCGGACATCAAGGCCATCAGCGCGACGGGCAGCTATGCCGCAAGCGCCATCACGGCAGTGACGGTGCAGAACACCCTCGGGGTGTCCGCAATCCATAATATCCCTGTGGATATCGTCAGGGGACAGATTTCAGCCGTGCTGACTGACATAGGGGCGGATGCGGTGAAGATAGGGATGTTGAGCAGCGCCGACCTGGCAAGGACCATTGCACAGACGCTGGACGGATTCGGGATACGCAACATAGTGCTGGACCCGGTGATGGTGGCGACTTCCGGAGACAGGCTGATCGACAGGGACGCCGTCGACGTACTGGCCGGAGAACTTGCGCCTATGGCAAGGGTAATCACACCCAACGTCCCGGAAGCCGAAATCCTCTCGGGGATGAAAATCACATCGGCTGACGACCTCCCGAGGGCCGCCGTCCGCCTGTCGGAAAAGCTTTCACGCGGAGACGGGAAAGTATCCGTGATGATGAAGGCGGGGCATATCGACGGAAAGGAACTCTGCGACTGGTTCTACAATGCAGAGACGGGAGAGTTCACGCAGTTGCACTCGGCAAAGACAGACACCCCCAACACACACGGAACCGGGTGCACGCTTTCTTCGGCGTTCGCCTCATACCTCGCGCAGGGTTTCAGCCTGGACGAGGCGGCGGTAAGGTCTAAAAAATATATAACCGAAGCCATTGTTGCAGGCTCCGGTTATACAATCGGCCACGGGCACGGGCCCGTAGACCATTTTTTCAAACTCCACTAAAGAGCGAAGTGAACCCCGTCGAGGCGGTTCCACTCTCCGCGGGTGAAATCGGGGAATTCAACCGGCATCGAGCCGTGGTTGATTGAAACTTCCGTAAGTTCGGTAAGGCAGCTCCACTCGGCGGCGTCATAGACGTCCTGGTCGAGAGGAAGTCCCCTGTGCAGACAGTAAACCAGACGATAGTCCATAATGAAGTCCATTCCGCCGTGGCCGCCGATTTTCTTTGCGGTCTCGAGCAGTGAGCCTTCTTTGGTGATGGGGTGCTGGTATTCCTTCATAAGGGCATTGCGTACAGCCTCGGAAACATAGTTCTCGGCGTCGAGGTCGTAGATGCTGAGGTTCTTGTTGACATTTCCGTTGCCGACTGCGAAGTTCGAATTGGGGTACTTGTTCGCGAAGCCCTTTGTACCGGTAATCTGATACATACGGCTGTACGGACGCGGATTGTAGGTATCGTGCTGGACTTCGATGGTCTTGCCGTTGCGGGTGCGGATGTAGGTACCCGTGTGGTCGCCGTTGGCGTAGGTACCGTCATCCCCATACCTCTGCTTACTGAGCTCGCTGCCGTGCCAGGACTTCGTATCCATCGACACGAGGTAGTCCATCTTATCGCCGCGGTGGATATTGAGCACCTGCGCGATGGGGCCGAGTCCGTGAGTGGGATAAACGTCGCCGTGGTGGGCCTTGTTGTAGATCATGCGCCAGTCTCCCTGGTACTGGTCCCAATAGGGGTCGAGGTTGTGGATGTACGCGCCCTCGACGTGGACAACCTCTCCGAACACGCCCTGCTGGGCCATATTGAGGGAAGTCAGTTCGAAATCGTCATAGACGCAGTTTTCAAGCATCATACAGTGCTTGCGTGTGCGTTCGGATGTGTTCACGAGCGCCCAGCACTCCTTGACGTTGGTGGCTGCGGGGACCTCGATGGCTACGTGGTGGCCGCACTCCATCGCATAGACTGCGAATTCGGTGTGGTGCTGCCAGGGAACGGCAAGGTACACCAGGTCGATGTCATCCCTCTCGCAAAGAGCTTTCCACCCGTCTTCGCCGGAATACTCGGCGGCGGCGGGGAGACCTGCGTCAACGAGGATTTTCTGCGCAGACGCAACCCTTTCGGGCAGAAGGTCGCAAAGGGCGACAACTGTAGTGCCGGGGATGTTGGTGAAGCGGTAAACCGCACCGGGGCCGCGCATTCCGAGGCCTATGAAGCCGACGCGCACGTTCTCGATGGGGTCAGCGGCAAAACCTATCATCGACTGTTGGTCAGCGGGACGCTCAGGAGTCTTGTAAACTATCCTGCCGTCCTTGATGACATACCCGTAAGGGTCGTTCTGGCAACCCGCGCAGAGCGACAGGGCGGCCAGAACAATTATAAGTAGCTTTTTCATTACTCTCCGAGAATATCGTTAAGAAGCAAATATGAACGGATCATCATTCTGGGGACGTGGAAAGGCCCCTTGAAGATGTTGCCCTTCGCCGGTTGCGCAACGGTGCCGTCGCGGTGGAGATATCCGTACCACTCGGGATATTCGGGGTCGGCGAAGTGCTCGTAAGCCCAGTCGTTGGCCTTGCGGTGGATTTCAAGATATTTCTCGTCCTTGGTAATCTTGTATGCGTAGAGGGCGGCGATGATGGTCTCGCACTGGGGCCACCAGAATTTCATATCCTGCGAGTAGTCCTGAGGAGGGAAATTGCGGCAGTCGCGGAAATTGATGATTCCGCCGTACTCCTTGTCCCATCCCCATTCGTAGTCCCAGTCGAAAATCTTGAGACCGAGTTCGCGGACGTGGTCGGGATCCTTGAAGAAAGGAGCCGCCTCCATCAGGAACCAGGAAGTCTCGATGCAGTGGCCGGGGTTGATGACGCGGCCGGCGATGGTATCGACGAGTTTGCCCTGCTCATCGACGCTCTCGAGAATGGTCTTGTATTCGGAGCTGAGAAGGTAAGTCTCGATAAGACGCAGGGACTCCTCGAGCTGCGCGGTGAGTTCGGGAGCGTCCACCACCTTCTTGAGGACAACGACCACGTTGAAGAACATCATTGTGATGGAGTGGCTGTATCCTGTCTGGGTTGTCTTCGGAGGAAGGAATCCGGGAGTGGCGAGCATCTTGCGGGTGTTGTGGAAGATCTCGAGAGCGCGGTCGGCCCATTTCTTCTCTCCGGTAGCGAGGGCGTACTCGGCCATGGCGATGATGGCAAAGCACTCCGAGAATACGTAGCGGCGCTTCTGGACAGGCTTTCCGTCTTCGGTAACGGTAAAGAACATATGTCCGTCAGTGTCGATACAGTGGTTCTCGATGAAGTCGATGCAGGACTTCGATGCGGCGAGCCACTCGGGGTTCTTCTCGATGTTGTTGTAGGCGTATGCGCAGATGAATCCGCAGCGTCCCTGGAACCAGCAGGATTTGGTGGTGTCCATAAGGGTGCCGTCCCTGTCGACGCAGGTATAGACTCCGCCGTGGACCTTGTCGATGCCGTGCTTCATCCAGAAAGGCATTACGTTCTCTACGAGGTCCTTGCGATAACGCTCGCGCTGGGCCTCGAGGTAAGTTCTTTGTTCTTGTGTCATAATATTGTAGGGTTGTTTAGTGTCTATGGCAAAGGTACGAAAAAATTGGTTACCTTTGCACAGTATCGTTCATTCTTCTGCCGTGCTGGAAAAATACCCGTCACAACTGCTTGGGGATGCCGTCGAGGCCATCAGTTCTCTTCCGGGAGTCGGAAAGAGAAGCGCCCTGCGTCTTGCTCTCCACCTCCTTGGCCAGCCGCAGGAGAACGTGCTGCATTTCGCCAGCGCAATCCAACGTCTGGCCACCGATGCGCGCTACTGCCGCCACTGCCGGATGATTTCGGACACCGACGAATGCGCCATCTGCGCCGACAGGTCGCGTGACCACCGGACCATCTGCATCGTCGAGTCGGTGCGCGACGTGATGAGCATCGAGGGCACGGGCCAGTATCACGGCGTGTACCACGTGCTCGGAGGCATCATCTCCCCCATCAACGGCGTGGGGCCTTCCGACCTGACCATCGGGGACCTCGTCGCGAGGCTGCGGGAATTGACCGCCGTTCCGGGAGAAACGCCCCCCGAGGTAATTCTGGCGCTGAGCGGGGATGTCGAGGGCGAGACCACTTCATTCTATATCTACAGGCAGATTGCAGGATTCGGCGTAAGGATTACGACCCTCGCCAGAGGACTCGGATTCGGGGACGACCTGGAGTATGCCGACTCGCTGACTCTGGGAAGATCGATAATAAACCGTCAGATTTTCAACCCATAATAAAAAATAATTCTTATCTTTGGGCCACTTTGGAAGGCAATGATCAGGATTTTTTACAAGCAGCAGGGGGAAATAATGTTCTCCCAGAGTTGTTCGGAGCTCACATCCCTCGGCAGGAAGGATGTTCTCTGGATCGACCTTCTGGACCCTATCGGCGATGAGAAACGCTCCACCGAGGCGTTCATAGGCACTGAAATCCAAAGCCGTGCGCAGGCCGAGGAAATCGAAAGCTCATCGAGATTCTCCGAAAACGGGAAATTCATTTTCGCAAATACAAACTTCCTTTCGCCCGAAGGGGACGAGATGGGAATGGACCCCGTATCGTTCATACTTGCAGGCAATACCCTGGTCACCCTGCGTGACATTCCCCTGCGTTCGTTCAACCAACTGCAGACAAAGATGCAGGCCCGCCCCGCACTGTACAAGGATGGCTTCTCGGTGTTTATGGACATAGTGGACAAGAGGGTCGACCTCGACGCCGACATCATCGAGCTCATCTCGCAGGAGGCGGCCCAGTTCAGCAAGCGCATCAACCAGAAGGAGGACATCAACGAGGAATTCCTCCTGGACATCAACCAGCTGCAGGAAAACGCAATGATAGTCCGCGAGAACGTTGTCGACAAGCAGAGACTGCTTGGAAACATACTGAAGAGCGACCTCTGTCCTGACGAACTGGACAAGAAGTTCGGCATAGTGCTGCAGGATATCGCATCCCTGATCAACCATATCAACTTCACGTTCGAAAGGCTGGAATATCTCCAGGATACCGTGCTCGGGGTCATCAATCTCGACCAGAACAGGATAATGAAAATATTCACCTTCATTTCCCTGTTGCTGATGCCTGCCACCCTTGTAGCAAGCTTCTACGGAATGAACGTCAAACTGCCCGGCGCGGAGTTCCCTCTCGCCTGGCTCTGCATACTCGGAGCGATGGCCGTTCTGGTGACCACGCTGCTGATCATTTTCCGCAAGCGGAAATTCATGTGATTTTCCGAACGCCCCGTACAATTGTTCAGCCGCCTGGACATATACGCCTTCCGATGCTGCTTCAGCGATTTCTTTGCCGCAGAAAGATTTTCT
>JAKSJY010000051.1 GCA_024402025.1 Bacteroidales bacterium | reverse complement strand
TGAACGAAGGCAAGAAGAACAACTTCGGAGCAAAATACCGCAAGGAGAAGAGGGAGGCCGCAGCCGCCAGGAATATCGAGGAGATGGAGCAGCAGCAGGCCGAAAACAAGGTGCTCAAGGTTACCGAATTCGTGACCGTCAATGACCTTGCGACTCTTATGGACAATACTCCCGTAGTGAAGGTGATAGGAGCGTGCATGAGTCTCGGACTGATGGTGTCCATCAACCAGAGACTTGACGCCGAGGCACTCGTGCTGGTGGCGGAGGAATTCGGCTACAAGGTCGAGTTCGTCACCGCCGACATTACCGAGGAACTCGAATCCAACGCCGAGGCTGACAGGGAGGAGGACCTCGAGGAAAGACCTCCGATCATCACCGTGATGGGTCACGTAGACCACGGCAAGACTTCCTTGCTGGACTACATACGCAAGTCGAACGTGATTGCCGGCGAGGCGGGCGGTATCACCCAGCACATCGGCGCGTACAACGTCACGATGGAGGACGGACGCAGGATTACCTTCCTCGACACCCCGGGCCACGAGGCTTTCACCGCCATGCGTGCCCGCGGAGCGCAGCTCACCGACCTTGCCATCATCATCATCGCCGCCGATGACGCAGTGATGCCGCAGACAGTCGAGGCTATCAACCATGCCCAGGCTGCCGGAGTGCCGATGGTGTTTGCAATCAACAAGATAGACAAGCCGGGAGCGAACTCGGACACTATCCGCCGCCAGCTTTCGGAAATGAATATCCTCGTGGAGGATTGGGGCGGAAAATACCAGTGCCAGGAGATTGCGGCAAAGAGCGGTCTCAACGTGGACAAGCTCCTCGAGAAGGTGCTTCTCGAGACCGACCTGCTCGAACTCAAAGCCAACCCGCACAAGAACGCCGTCGGAGCCGTAATCGAGTCGTCACTCGACAAGGGTCGCGGATATCTTGCCACCATCCTCGTCCAGGAGGGAACCCTGCACGTGGGGGACTGCATGCTTTGCGGAAGCTTCTTCGGAAGAATCAAGAGCATGTACAACGAGCGCGGCCAGAAGGTTACGGAGGCCGGCCCGAGCACACCTGTATCGGTCCTCGGACTCAACGGAGCTCCTGCGGCAGGTGAGAAGTTCAACGTGATGGATGACGAGAAGGAAGCCAAGAGCATTGCCAACAAGCGCGAACAGCTTCTCCGTATCCAGGGCATCAAGACCCAGAAGCATATGACCCTCGAGGAAATCGGAAGGCGTATCGCCATAGGCAACTTCAAGGAACTCAACATCATCGTCAAGGGTGACGTGGACGGTTCGGTGGAGGCTCTCTCCGATTCGCTCATCAAGCTCAGCACGGAAGAGGTCAAGGTGAACGTCATCCACAAGGCTGTGGGTGCCATCTCCGAATCCGATATCCTGCTCGCACAGGCTTCAGATGCTGTCATCGTGGGATTCCAGGTGCGCCCGAGCGTGGACGCGAGGAAGGCTGCGGAGAAGGAGGGTATAGAAATCCGTCTGTACTCCGTCATCTACGACTGTATCAACGAGGTCAAGGACGGTATCGAGGGTATGCTCGAGCCTGAGAAGAAGGAGGAGGTCATCGCTACCGCAGAGGTCAAGCAGACCTTCAGGATCAGCAAGGTCGGCACTATCGCCGGATGTATCATCCGTGACGGCAAGATGCCATCCAAGGCTCAGGTACGCCTCATCCGCGACGGCATCGTGATCTATACCGGAGAGTTGGGTTCCCTGCAGATAGGGAAGGACCAGGTGAAGGAAGTCATTTCCGGAAAGGAATGCGGTATGTCCATCGCCAATTACAATGACATCAAGGAAGGTGACTCGATAGAGGCATTCCAGATTGTCGAGGTCAAGAGGACTCTCTAGAAGATATGAGAAGAATCGCAACCGTACTTGTCCTGCTTGCATTCGCCTTTGCGGGTGCAAGGGGACAGGACGCGAAGTTCGAAGGGGATTTCGCGTCGTGGTACGGTTCGGTCCTGAGGCTTCCCCGTGAGAATAGGATCAGCGAGGTGGGCAGTGCCTACGTCAGGTTCGCCAACCCGCGCCTTCCGATGGAAAAGGACCGCTACAAGGAATTCATCGCGATGTGCGAGAAGTATATGTACGATCCCAATTCACCGATGCGGGACGAGGACCTGTGGGGGCTTGTGGCTTCGATGTGCGCGGATGACAGACGCACTCCGGAGAATATGCGCGGGAAGTACAGGTCGGACGCCCTGCTCTGCAGCAGGAATGCAGTGGGCACGAAGGCTGCGGATTTCAAGTGGCAGGACTCCAGGGGACGTTTTCATACGCTTTACGGGGTCAGTGCCGAATATACCATTCTGTTCTTCTCGAATCCCGGATGCACGGCCTGCAAGGAAATAATCGTGGCCCTGTCCGATACGAAAGCCGTGGACGACAAGGTACGGGACGGAAGAATTGCCGTGGTGAACATATATGTGGACGAGGATCTGGATGCCTGGAGGGAATACCTGGGACATTATCCGTCATACTGGAGCACGGGCTATGACCCGTCTTTCGCCATGAGGGACAACAATGTCTACCATATCAGGGCCATTCCTTCAGTGTATCTTCTCTCGTCCGACAAAACCGTGATATTCAAGGATGTCCCTTTGGACAGACTGATGGATTATCTGCTTGATTTATGAAAGAATACGATGTTATCATCATAGGCGGTGGCGTCACCGGAGCCGGAGTGGCAAGGGACTGCGCGATGCGTGGGCTCTCGACTCTGCTTCTGGAAAGGGGCGATATCGCCGACGGGGCGTCCGGACGCAACCACGGGCTGCTGCACAGCGGCGCGCGGTATGCGGTCAACGACCCGGAAGGCGCCAGGGAGTGCATCGTCGAGAACAGGATTCTCAGACATATCGCTTCCGGGTGCGTGGAACAGACCGAGGGCCTGTTCATCACCCTTCCCGAGGACTCGCTCGAGTACCAGGCGCAGTTCGTCGGGAAATGCAGGGCCGCGGGAATAGATGCGAAGGCGATCGACCCGAAGGAGGCCCTGAGGATGGAACCTTCCGTCAATCCCTCGCTTATCGGCGCCGTAGTTGTGCCTGACGCGTCGGTCGATCCGTTCCGTCTGGTGAGTGCGAACATCCTGGATGCACGTCTGCACGGAGCCGAGATACTTACCCGCCACAGCGTGGAGGGATTCATCAAGGAGGGTGTGACAATAATGGGAGTGAAGGCCCGGGACCTCTCCACGGGGGAACTCAAGCAGTTCAGAGCCCACTATACAATCAACGCCGCCGGAATATGGGGCGCCGGAATAGCCGCGATGGCGGGTGTCCGCATAGGTATGCTGCCCGCGAAGGGCTCCCTTCTGGTATTCGGCCACAGGGTGAACAATATGGTCATCAACCGTTGCCGCAAGCCCTCCAATGCTGACATTCTCGTGCCCGGCGATGTCGTCTGCGTAATAGGAACGACTTCCGACAAGGTGCCTTTCGAGGAGTGCGACAATATGAAGGTCACACCTGAGGAGGTGAAGCTTCTTCTCGAGGAGGGCAGCAAGCTCGCGCCCGGCCTCGCCTCGACCCGCATCCTCAGAGCATACGCGGGTGTGCGTCCGCTTGTCGCCGACGATTCGGACCCTTCCGGACGCAGCGTCAGCCGCGGCATCGTGCTGCTGGACCACGCGAAACGGGACGGCATCTACGGGCTCGTCTCCATCACCGGAGGGAAGCTGACTACGTACAGGCTGATGGCCGAGATGACCACGGACCTGATATGCGAAAAGATGTCCAAGAACGTGCGCTGCACTACGGCCCTCGAGCCGCTTCCCGGTTCGAAGGGCGTGAGGCCTTCCGGGCAGGGCCTGGGTTCGCTGGCGGCATTCCATCGCCACGGTGAGGATGAATCGAAGATGGATAAGGACAGCGAAGTGCTGTGTGAGTGCGAGAACGTGACCCGCGCCGAGATTGCGTACGCCGTGCGCGAACTTGGCGTGAAGGATATGAACGACCTTCGCAGAAGGACGAGGATTGGAATGGGCACCTGCCAGGGCGGCTTCTGTATGAAGAAGGTCGCCGCTGCGCTCTCAGAGGAACTTGGCGATGGGTCGAAGGCGGAGGAGTTCGAGATGCAGTACGCCCGTGAGAGATGGAAGGGAATGCGGCCCGTGATGTGGGGCGAAACCCTCAGGGAGGCCGAATATATGAGGAAAATGCACGCGAAGAAATGAAATACGATATCTGTATAATAGGAGGCGGAATGTCCGGCACGAAGGCGGGAGTCGCGCTGCTCAGCAGGAAAAAGCGCGCTTCGGTATGCATACTGAGTGCAGGACGAACGCTCAACCCCACTTCCCGCGAGGAGTTCAAGAGACTCGGCGGGGATATTTTCGACAACTGCCGGGCCGTTAGCTCCGTAATGGGGGAGAACAGGGTTCAGGCTGTCGTGACGGATAATGATATCAGGGTGGAGGCATCCGCTTTCGTGCTCTCGACAGGAAAGTTCTTCAGCAGGGGACTGCTCTCGGATATGGACGGAGTCTATGAGCCCGTGTTCGGCGCTGACGTTGAATTCGAGGCCGACAGGTCCGCCTGGAGCAGCGAGGACTTCTTCGACCCTCAGCCGTTCGAGAGTTTCGGAGTCCGTACCGAGGGCTCGAGGGTGCTCAAGGACGGGAATGTCATTGAGAATCTGTATGCCTGCGGGGAAATACTCTGCGGGGTTGTGGATGTGGATAAATCAGTAAGGGAAGTATGCAGGAACATCAGATAAGCAAGGCCGATTTCGAGGCCTGCATGAAATGCAACATCTGTACTGAGGTATGCCCGATGTATGAGGTGAATCCTCTCTATCAGGGTCCGAAGAAGTCGGGACCTGATGCGGAGAGGTATCGTCTGAAGGATCCGGCGTTCTTCGATTCGAACCTGAAGTTCTGCCTGAACTGCAAGAGGTGCGAGACAGCCTGTCCTTCGGGAGTGAAAGTCGCCGACATAATCCAGATGGCTAAGCTGAAGTATTCTTCATCCACCCATCCTCTGCGCGACACCGCTCTGAGTTCCACGGACCTTGTCGGCAGCGTCGCTTCCGTCTTCGCTCCTGCGGTGAATTTCGCGCTGGAGCAGGAGGTGGCTTCAAAGGCGATGGGACTGCTTGGAGTGGACAGTCACAGTGTATTCCCCAAGTACGCTTCCGAGAAATTCGTCACCTGGTTCCGCAGGAATGCGCGCAAGTCGCAGGACTCGTTCGGCTCCCAGGTGAATTATTTCCACGGCTGCTATGTCAACTACAACAATCCTCAGCAGGGGAAGGACCTCGTAAAGATACTGAACGCCTGCAACGTGGGCGTGAAGTTGATGAAGGGGGAGAAATGCTGCGGCGTGGCGATGATGGCGAACGGCTTCAGGGACAGGGCCGCCGCGAACGCCGCCTCGAACGTGGAGATGTTCTCGAAGGTGGACGGTCCCATCCTGTGCACGAGTTCCACCTGCGCCTTTACGATGAGGCAGGAGTATCCCGAAGTGCTGGGTGTGGACAATTCGAAGGTGAAGGATTCCATCATGCTTGCGACCAAGTGGCTCTTCGAGGAGGTGGAAAGCGGCAGGATCAGGCTGGCCTTCAGACAGGATTTCAGAATGAAGGTCGTATATCATATACCCTGCCACCTGCAGAGACTGGGATGGCAGATGTATTCGATTGCGCTTATGCGTATGATTCCGGGACTGACGCTTGCCGTTCCCGAGCAGGAGTGCTGCGGAATAGCCGGTACTTTCGGATTCAAGAAAGAGTACGCGGGATATTCCAGGAAGATAGGTTCCAAACTTTTCGAGAACCTGCGCTCCGCAAACCCACAGGTCGTCGCGACTGACTGCGAGACCTGCCGTTTCCAGATAGAAATGGGAACACCTTTTACCGTAATGCACCCTCTGGCCATACTGGCTGAGGCTTTGGATATTGAAATAACAAAAGAACTGAATGAAACCGACAACTAAATCTTTCAAGTATTGGCAGTGGCGCACCATCATTGTCTCGATGGTGGTTTACGCCATATTCTATTTCGTGCGCAAGAACTTTTCGATAGCTATGCCCGGACTTACCGCGGAATACGGTATTTCCAACATCTCTTTCGGCAAGGTTATCGCGATCGGTTCGCTGATTTACGGATTCAGCCGTTTTCTGAACGGATTCATAGTTGAGAAGGTGTCCACCAAACTGTTCATGGCCATAGGCCTTTTCCTGTGCGCCGCGGCCAATTTCTGCTTCGGGTTCGGAGTGGAACTGTCATACTGGATTACAGGTGTGCACGAGGGTCCGCAGGTGGTCAATATGCTTGTGCTTGTAATGGGTGTGACGATAGTTCTTAACCAGTATTTCCAGGGTTTCGGATATCCTCCCTGCGCACGTATGCTGCCCCAGTGGATAGCCCCGAATGAGCTGGCCACGAAAATGAGCATCTGGAACACTTCCCACTCCTTCGGTTCGTTCGGCGCCGTAATCATCTGCGGTCTCATTATGACCAATATGGGTGCCGATATGAGCGGTGATTCCAGCATTGTCGCCAAAATTGGTGCGAACCTTGCGGCCAGCATCAAGGGTTGGGACACTTTCAGCGAGATGGAGCAGACCTCGCGCATAATGAGCTATGCTTCCCACTACGGCGCCTGGAGGATGTGCTTCATAATCCCGGGCATCATCGCAGTAGGTGCGGCCATCCTGTGCGTTCTCGCCCTCAAGGACACTCCGCAGAGCGTCGGACTTCCCGAGATCGAGGGCACCAGCACCGGCAAGGAGGCCATCAACGGCAAGAAGGGCGCACACAAGGCTTTCCTGCGCGAGATGGTGTTCCGCAACAAGTGGGTGTGGATACTTTCCATTGCCAACGTCTTCGTCTACGTCCTGCGTATGGGCGTGCTTGACTGGGGTCCCAAGTTCCTTACCGAGGACAGGGGAATGAACATCCAGGGGGCTGCCTGGTCCGTCGCCATCTTCGAGGCCAGCGCCATCGTCGGCACCATCTTCGCCGGCTGGGCGTCCGACCATATCTTCAAGGGACTTTCCCACAGGATGGGTATGTTCTGTATGCTCGGCGCCACCATTTTTCTTGCCATCTTCGCGCTTGTGCCGCTTCCTACCGTGCCTTCGACCATATTCCTGGCCCTTGCCGGGTTCTTTATCTACGGTCCTCAGGCCCTCATCGGCATCGGTGCGGCCAACCAGGCCACCAAGGAGGCATCCGCTACGGCCAACGGCCTTGCCGGCATCTGCGGCTACGTCGGATCAGCTCTTTCCGCGCTTGGAGTTGGTTTCATTGCAGACAACTTCGGATGGAATTCCGTGTTCATCGCGTTTGTTGCCGTAGGATTCATAGGAGTGCTGATTTTCGCTTCGATGTGGGGCGCTCCCCGCGACGGATACGAGCGGTCGAGGAAATTTACGGAGAAATTTCTCAAGGAGAATGAGTAGAAAACTTCTTGGACTGGTTCTGCTTTCCTGCGGTGTGGTTGTCTCCTGCAACAAGACGAATCCCGTGAATCCCGATCCTGGTCCCGAAAGGGACTCCCTGGTCCTTGCAATGTGGCAGGATGCATTTGCGGGAAGCGGTTTCGAGTCGGTGGACAGCATCGTATCGGGAAAATATTTCAAGGACGGAGCCTACGCCGAGTTCGACAAGAAGAAAAGGACACGCTATGTGGACAACCGCTACGAATTTCTGAGCGGCAGCGACAAGATGCGCTATGTCAGCGAGTCGGACGGCTATGCCATCACTCTTCCGCAGGCGTCCGGAATGACTCCGGACTATACCGCTCCGAAGTACGGAATGTATTTCGACTGGGGGGATGCAAGATTGAGAGTGACGCTCGAGACCGTCACCCCGTATGCCCACAATGAACATTATTTCAGGATATATACTACCGAGTGGCTTGACAGGTATATAGACAATGACAGGTATGTGCAGCAGAATTCGCTGACACGTACAATGAAAACCATCAGGGACAACGAGACTTTGATTCCGGGCTATTCGGTCAACGTATATTCCATCCAGGTCCGCAATGCGGGCGCCCTGCCGCATCCGAACTACAAGATTGCCATAATACGCAAGGTCGGACAATGGGGATCTTTCGGTCTTCTTGTATTCAAGTACGACACCTCGTCGCGTGTGGATTTCAATGAGATTCTGAAATCCTGGACGAAGATATCACCGTATGGAAACACCAGGAACTATTATTCCGAGCAGGAGCCGGTGGCTCCCTCCGCCTGGTCGGAAAGCACGAAGAAGTTCTATGAAAAGCTGCTCTCCCAGAGACGTTTCGACTTCGGTGCGTTCTCCGCATCGATGAGCCAGGATGACAGCGGTGACTACCAGAGCAAGTATGACCTCATCGCTTCCGAAAAGAGCAGACTGGAGAAGGCTTTCGGATGTGCTTACGGGATTATGCCGACATATATGCACATATCCTGGTATGGAGACCGGTATTATTTTCCCAAAGGTCAGGCTGCCGCGTTTGCGGGAGGGGACGGTTTCAACGGAAAGCCGGTTCTTCAGTTGAGCTATCAGTTCACTGAAAACAACAATGACGTCTCGCCGTCCAATACCACGGCTTGTCAGACTCCTATGTTCGACATACTCAGGGGTAGGTATGACGATTATTTCAACCGTCTGGCCGCAGACATCAAGGCTTATGGCAAGCCCGTGTTCTTCCGCCTGAACAACGAGATGAATTCGGACTGGACCTCCTACTGCGGGATGATGACCCTTATCGATCCGGAAATCTTCATCCAGACCTGGAGATATCTCTACGACATCTTCGAGAAGAACGGTGTGGACAACTGCATCTGGGTGTTCAACCCCATCGCGAAGTCCTGCCCTTATTCCAACTGGGGTGAGGATATGGCCTATTATCCCGGCAACGGATATGTCCAGGCCCTCGGCCTTACCAACTACGAGATGGGCAACTCCCTGCCTTTCGAATCCTTCCGCGACAAGCATACCCAGCTCTATTCCAAGAACAGGCTTTTCACCCGGATGCCGTGGGTTATCGGCGAATTCGCCTGCGGCTGCGGAGGCAATTCGGACGGGGGTGTGCTGAAGAGGAACCGTGAGGCTCAGGCCCGCTGGGTTTCCGATATGTTCGACGAGTTCGCGAACTACGATGCGAACGAATATCTGCACCCTATCAAGGCAATCGTATGGTTCAGCGTGAACGACTATTCCGGGGACAGGATCGTCAATCAGTTGAGTCTCGATGCGGACCTGACGGAGACCCTGGATGCTTTCAAAAACGGATTTGCCAAATTCGAATAAGCTAAGCCTGTTTCATCGGCTTGAGGCGGGGGATGTTGGAGATTATCGCGATAACCAGGAAGAAGAGCAGGAGGTAGGCGTAGAATACGTAGGGAATCATTGACG
>JAKSJY010000050.1 GCA_024402025.1 Bacteroidales bacterium | reverse complement strand
CCGAGAAGGGAGGGGACCCGCGAAGCGGGGAGGATCTCCAGGAGGTCACACTGCCAGCCGGCCATCCGGGGAAGTCTCGTCGAGCAGGATTTGGCCCGATTCCTGTCTGATGGTGGACTAGGCGGAGGAATATACGGAGAGATTCGGGAGATGGGATAAGGGAGAAAACGAGGGATGGGGAAAACAAAATCGGGCCGGGATTTAAGACGTCCCGACCCGAAATGAGATACGCAGTTCCGCGGAACCGGCTATTCCCACTCGATGGTGGCACCCGGCTTTGCGGAGATGTCGAAGACAACGCGGTTGATGCCGTCGACCTTGGCGATGATCTCGGCGGCGACGGAGTCGAGGAGTTCCCAAGGGAGGTGGACAATCTGGGCGGTGACTGCATCTACGGAGTTGACAGCGCGGAGGGCGATGACGTTCTCATAGGTGCGGCAGCCGTCCGTAATGCCGGTACTCTTTACGGGGACGAAGATGGCGCCTGCCTGCCATACCTTGTCATACCAGCCCGAATCGCGCAGAGCCTTGATCCAGATTGCATCGGCTTCCTGAAGAATCGCAATCTTTTCGGGAGTGAGTTCGCCGAGACAGCGTACTCCAAGTCCCGGACCGGGGAAAGGATGGCGTCCGAGGAAGTGCTGGTCGAGACCGAGTTCAGCACCGACTTGCCGGACCTCATACTTGTAGAGATATTTCAAGGGCTCGACGAGACCGAAATTCATCTTCTCGGGAAGACCGCCTACGTTGTGGTGGCTCTTGACTGTTCCCTTGTCGGAGTAGGATTCCGCGATGTCCGGCCAGATTGTTCCCTGGGCAAGCCACTTGGCTCCTTCCACCTTGAGGGCCTCTTCGTTGAATACCTCGATGAAGGTGGCGCCGATCGCCTTTCTCTTTGCCTCGGGATCCGTGATGCCCTTGCAGGCAGCGAAGAACCTGTCGGCGGCGCGCACGCCCTTCACATTCAGGCCCATATCCTTGTAATGCTCGAGAACGTCTTCGAATTCGTTCTTTCTGAGAAGACCGTGGTCAACGAAGATGCAGTGGAGACTCTCCCCGATGGCGCGGTTGACAAGAACTGCGGTAACGGTTGAATCCACTCCACCCGAAAGGGCGAGGATGACCTGGTCAGACCCTACTTGGTTACGGATCTCGGCTACCTGCGAAGCTACAAAAGCTTTCGCATCCAAAACTGAATTGTCGTACATTTTATGATAGAATAAAAAATTTTACTTGTAGTTGGGGGCCTTCTTGGTGATGGTCACGTCGTGGGTACGGCTTTCGAGAAGACCGCTGGAGGTAATCCTGACAAACTTTGCATTCCTGAGGGCCGTGATGTCAGGGGCGCCGCAGTATCCCATTCCCGAGCGCAGACCGCCGAGCAGCTGGAACACGATATCGGCAACGGGGCCGCTGCACTCCACTCTCGCAACGACTCCTTCGGGGACAAGTTTCTTTGCCCCGGCCTGGAAGTAGCGGTCTTTCGAACCTGCCTCCATCGCGTCGAGGGAACCCATTCCGCGGTAGGACTTGTACTGTCCGTCCGACTCTCCGGGTGCCTCGTCAGCACCGGCGAACAGCGAGCCGCACATTACGCAGGCCGCTCCTGCGGCGAGGGCTTTCACGATGTCACCGCTGTATCTTATACCTCCATCCGCAATTACGGGGACTCCGTACGGAAGGGCCGCCTGGGCGCACTCCCACACTGCCGTGAGCTGTGGCATCCCGACTCCGGCGACGATGCGCGTGGTGCAGATGCTTCCGGGACCTATGCCCACCTTGACGGCGTCGGCTCCGGCCTCGATGAGGTCGCGTGTCGCCTCGGCGGTAGCGACGTTGCCGGCGACAACCTGAAGGTCGGGATAGGCTTCCTTTATCTCGCGAAGCTTGGTGATGACCCCGTTGGAATGTCCGTGCGCGGAGTCGAGGACAACCGCATCGACGCCGGCCCTGACAAGTTCATCGACACGCAGAAGCGCGTCCGGGGTGATACCCACGCCGGCGGCAACCCTGAGGTTCAGGGCATGCACCTGCGCAACCTGCTCCGCCTGGGCGGCGATGGACATATTCTTGTGGATGACTCCTATGCCTCCCTGACGGGCGATCTCGATGGCCATCGGGGCCTCAGTGACGGTATCCATCGCCGAGGATGCGATGGGAATCTCCAACTCGATTCCCTTGGAGAACCTTGTACGGAGGGAGACCTCCCTGGGAAGGACCTCGGAATAAGCCGGTACAAGAAGGACGTCATCGAAAGTCAGTCCTTCGCAAACAACTCTTTGTTCAATAAAGCTCATATCAGATTCTTTTAACTTTTACAACTTTGTGGATTCTGGAGATCTGGGAGATGACCTTGTCCAGTTCCCCGTTGGAAGGGACCAGCAGTTTCAAGGTGATCTCATCGTCTCCCGTGCGGGAATTGGAACCAACGACGCAGGACCTCAGGGAAACCCTGAACTGGGAGATGACATCCATTATGGACGGCATCACCTGCCTGTCGGGTTCGGAGGACACAGCCACCGTGGCGAGGAACTCCCCGCTGGACTGGTTTTCCTGCCATACCACTTTCTGGATTCTGTAAGGGTAGCGCTCTATGAGACGCGCCGCGTTGGGACAGGACATCCTGTGGATCTTGATGCCGTCGGTACGGGTAACGAAGCCGAAGACGTCATCCCCGAAAACGGGGTTGCAGCAGTGCGCCATCTTGTACTGGAGGCCCTTCACGTTCTTTGCATTGAGCACCAGGATATCATCCGAAGACGATGCGAAGCCATCCTTGGCCTGCGTCTCGGGCGCCGCCGACTCCTGGGATTCGGCGGAGGGCTGGTGGCGGGAGAGGATGAATTCCTTGATCTCGTTAACGTCCAGCTCTTCCCTTCCCACCGCGGCAAGCATATCGATTATTCCGGCGTATTTCTCCTTGCGGATGAAATCGGCCTGCAACTCTGAAGGAAATTCCAGTTTCCAGTTCTTCAGACGCCTTTCCAACAGTTCGCGGCCGGTAGCGGCCTGAGCCCTGAGCGCGGCATCCAGCTCCTGGCGTATCTTGTTCTTTGCCTTAGAGGACACCACCCAATTCAACCAGTCCTGCGAAGGACGCTGGTTCTTGGAGGTGATGATTTCGACCACGTCCCCGGTCTTGAGTTTCTCGCGTATCGAAACCGCCTTGCCGCCTACCCGGGCGCCGACGCAGTGGACGCCGATGTTGGAATGGATGTTGAACGCGAAGTCCAGGACGGTGGCGCCGGGGCTGAGGATGCGCAGTTCGCCGCTGGGGGTGAATACGAAAATCTCCCCCGTGGGGGCCTGCGGCATGTCGGCGGGTTCGGTGCTCTTGTGCTCGAGGGCGTAGCGCACGCTTGCAAGCCACTGCGCCAGAGTGTGCTCGCTCTTGATGCCTTTGTAGGACCAGTGCGAGGCAAGTCCGTTCTCCGCTATGTCATCCATCCTCTTCGTCCTGATCTGGACTTCGAGATAGGATCCCTGGGCATTGCGTACCGTGATGTGCAGGCTCTCGTAACCGTTGGGCTTGGGTTTGGTCAGCCAGTCTCTCAGACGCGAAGTGTCGGGGGTGTACTCCTGCGTCACGTAGGAATACACTTTCCAGCAGAGGTCCTGCTCGAGTTTGCGGTCGGGCTCGCAGTCGATGATGAACCTGATGGCGAAGACGTCGAAGACCCCTTCGAAAGGCACCTTCTGCACCTGCATCTTGTGGAAGATGCTGAATGCCGCCTTGGTGCGGATCTTCAATTTGTACTTGATGCCCGCGGCGTCGAGTTTGGACTTCAGGGGCTCGATGAATTCGCGCGAAAGGCGTTCCCGCTCCGGGGCGGTGGCCAGCAGCTTGTTGGTGATGCTGCGGTACTCCTCGGGGTAGGCATATTTGAAATAGATGTTCTCCAGTTCGCTCTTGATGTTGTACAGACCCAGCTGATGAGCCAGCGGGATGTAGAGCATCAGTGTCTCGAGCTGCTTCTGCTCCCTGGAGGCCTTCGGGAAGAGCAAGAGACTGCGCATAACTTCGAGCCGGTCCGCAATCTTGATTACGGTCACCCTCGGATCGCTGCTGTACTGCACGATCAGTCTCTTGTAGTTCTCCGCTTCAAGGCGGGTATCCTTGGGCTTGATGGTGCTTATCCTGTTCAGCCCATCGACCATTGTGCGTACGTCCGCAGGGAAGGCGGAGATGTCCACCTCGGGATGGCGGCGCGTGGCCTCGTGGAGATACACCGCAGCCTCGCACTCGACTCCAAGTCCGATCTCATCACGGACGATGGCTGCGACTGCCTCGGGATGGCCCATGAAAGGAAGGCCGTTCCCGCGTACTTCTCCGGCAAGTATCTCTGATGCCAGGGCGTGTGCTTTTTCAACTATGTTCTCCATTCAATTTCTCTTGGTGTCTTCGGTCGAGTTCCGCGGAATATTCGCGGCTGTTGGCCATATGCTGACGGTAGGTGACCGCAAAGCGGTGCGTGCCGTTGAATTCCGGGGATGCGCAGAAAAACTTGTAGCCCTTGGAGGTGTCCGCATCCAGGACCGCGTCCATCGCTTCCTTGGTCGGACAGCAGATGGGTCCCGGAGGGAGACCGGGATAGCGGTAGGTGTTGTAGGGGCTGTCTATGCGCAGGTGCCTGTCAAGCACCCTGTTGAGTTTGAAATCGTAGCAGAACGCCACCGTAGGGCAGGCCTGGAGCTTCTCTCCGGACCTGAGCCTGTTGAGATAGACGCCCGCTATCAGTGGAAATTCCGGTTGGTAGTTGGATTCGCTGTTGACAATCGAGGCCAGAGTGGAAACCTGCATCCGGGTAAGTCCCTGCGATGCGGCCTTCGCACTGCGTTCTTCGGTCCAGAACTGGTCGTAGATGCGTTTCTGATGGGCCAGAATATCCTGGACGCCCGATGTCCACCACATCTCGTATGTGTCCGGCATAAAGAGGGCACTGACCGTCTCGGGGGTGACTCCGTATTTGGAGAGGAGGGCCTTGTCTTCAAGGGCATCCAGAAGTTCCTGCTGCGGGACAAGCAGTTGCGAGGCGAGGCAGGAGGCGATTTCCTCCTTGAGCCTCAGAGCTCCGTTCAGGCTGACGCGCACAGGAGACTGCCATCCGTTGTTGAACATCCTGGCGACAAAGACGTAGGAGTAGGAAGGTTTGATCGTGTAGTGGCCTGGAGTAAGGTATTTTTCAACTTTCTTGTCCTCGAATACGGCATCGAGCGCCTTCTCGGACTTGGGCCCTGCGGCGAGAATTCTGTCATGGATGTCAGGCAGAGTCTCACCCGGATAGACGAAGACTTCAGCCTCTCTGGTGAAACCCGGGATACGGTTGACCCTGAACCACTGGTAGCCCAAAAGCCCCGCCCCGATGGCAAGTGCCATCAGGACAGTCAGCGCGAGACGGATGTTGCGGATGCGTCTGGTTTTCTTACCGGTCCTGCGTTTTTTCATCTGAGCAAAATATCCTGTTCGTGTACGAGAGCCGCATCAGGCTCGAGCGAGTTGAGCTTGCAGAGAGACTTGAGCTTGACCCCGAACCTCTGGGAGATGTCGTAGAGGGTCTCTCCGTCCTGCGCAACTATATATTTGTCAAGACCTTTCACGGTCCTGTCCTTCTTTGCACGGATATAGACTATATCCCCGGGGCGAAGTTCGCGCTGCTCTGTGAGATCGTTGAAGGAAAGTATCTCCTTGAGGAAAAGGTCATAGGCGTCGGCAATGACGGCATATGTCTCTCCTTCCTCCGCAAAGACACATTCGACTCCGTTCTTCTCGAAGACCGGTCTGCACACGTCGAAATGGACGCACTCAGGCTCATTGGGAGCGACGACCTTCCTGGGCCGCTCGAGCACAATCGGAGACTCCACTTCTATCTTTCCGACGTCATAGCGGTTGAGACGGTAGGTCTCGATGATCTTTATCAGTTTGTCGGGATATGTGGGGTCGGTGGCATAGCCGGCCTTCTTAAGACCGTATGCCCAGGACTTGTAGTCCGTGCACTTGTAGTCGAAGAGGAACTTGTAGCGGTCGTTATACCTCAGGAAGTCCGAGTGGTCCCTGTAAGAGGCTTCGGCGCTAGGATAGACTCTGAAGCACTCCCCTTTCGTGTCATCGTCGTGTTTCATCGTCTTGCCGGTCCAGTTCTTGTGGCACTTGATGCCGAAGTGGTTGTTGCCTTCGGTGGCGAGGACGGACTCTCCGGCCCCGGACTCGAGAAGGCCCTGGGCAAGGGTAATGGAGGCGGGTATGCCCGTGCGCCTCATTTCATTGACGGCAATCCTGGCGTACTTGTGCAGGTATTCCTCCTTGGTGGAGGTCGTTGCCGCGACTGCAATCAGCGGAAGGACGGCTGTGGCGAGGATGATGAGAATCTTTTTCATTATTCCGCGTAAAGATACGGAATTTCAAAGACATCTCCATCGTGAGCGGCAACAGTATTTTGAAAAATTTCGCGGCATTCGTTTTCGAACACCGAATATTCCCTGATACGGGAAGTGTAATGGCCTATGAGAAGCTGCCCCGCCCCGGCCGCAAGCGCGCACTGCGCCGCATCTTCGGTGGTGCTGTGGAAATGGAGGCTGGCCTTGTCTGCGAGGGAGACGGGATAGGTCGCTTCGTGGTAGAGGACACTGACACCTTTGACATAGTCGGAAAGTTCGGGGAAAGGCATCGTGTCCGAGCAGTAGGCATAGGAACGGGGACGGTGCTTCAGGGCAGCCCTCTCCGTAAGGATTTCATCGAAGCGGTAACCGTAGCACTCGATTTTGTGCTTGAGGGGGAACGCCTGGATGCGGATCGAGGAGTTGCTGAAAATCTCCACCGGAGCATCCGTTTTCACCACACGGTGCTCTATGGGGAAAGTCAGATCCGACCCGTAATATGAAGTGAAGAATTTCAGTATGGGCCCGAAGGATGCGGGCGCATAAATGGGAAGAAGCTCGGTCCTGCCGTACATCGCCATCGTCGACAGCATTCCGAAAATGCCGAAGACGTGGTCTCCGTGGATGTGGCTTAGAAGGATGGCTTCGACTTTGAGGAAGGAGAGGTGCATCCTGCGCATCTGCTGCTGGGCTCCTTCTCCGCAATCGATCAAGAACAAGCGCCCCTGCACCTGAAGTGCCTGAGCGCTTGGATTCATATCAGAAATGGGCATGGCCGAAGCCGTGCCCAATATCTGGATCGAAAAGTTCATTATTCGCCCTTCTCGAGTTTGCTCTTGAGAGCTGCAAGAGCGTCGATATCTCCGAGAGTGGTCTTCTCGACACTTGCCTGAACTTTCTTGACTGCCTTCTTGGTGTTCTCTACCTCAGCGGCTGCAGCCTTCTCCTTAACCTCTGCGTAGGTGCGCAGGTGGCTTACGATAACGCTGTGCGTGCTGCGGCGGAGTTCGATTACCTTGAAGCTGAGGGTGTCACCTGCAACAGCCTGCTTGCCGTCTTCCTTGACGAGCTCACGGGTGTATGCGAAACCGTCCGCCTCGCCGTCAAGTTTGATGGTAGCGCCCTTGTCGGTAACGTTGGCAACAGTTCCTTCAACGGTTGCTCCTACAGGGAACTTGGCCTCGACCTCATCCCAAGGGTTGGGAGTGAGCTGCTTGTGGCCGAGAGAAAGCTTGTGGTTTGCCTCGTCGAATTCGAGAATCTGAACGTCGATGACGTCACCTGCAGATACCATCTCTGAAGGATGTTTGATCTTGTTCCAGCTGAGGTCGCTGATGTGAACGAGACCCTCTACGCCGTCCTCAAGCTGTGCGAATACACCGAAGTTGGTGATGTTGCGTACAGTAGCCTTGTGGGCGCTGCCGACGGGGTATTTCTCGCGAACGCTCTCCCAAGGGTTGGGTGTGAGCTGCTTGAGTCCGAGAGACATCTTGCGTGCTTCGCGGTCGATTGTAAGGATCTGAGCCTCAACTTCGTCGCCGACTTTGAGGAAATCCTGTGCGCTGTGGAGCTTCGGGCTCCAGGACATTTCACTGACGTGAACGAGTCCCTCGACACCGGGAACGATCTCGATGAATGCACCGTAGTCAGCAAGGAGGATAACCTTACCCTTGACCTTGTCGCCGACTTTGAGGTTGGCGTCGAGATTCTCCCAAGGATGAGGAGTGAGCTGCTTGAGTCCGAGAGCGATTCTCTTCTGCTGCTCGTTGAAGTCGAGGACAACGACCTTGATCTGCTGGTCGAGTGCGACGATTTCCTCGGGATGATTGATACGGCCCCAGGAGAGGTCTGTAATATGGATGAGACCGTCAACTCCGCCGAGGTCAACGAATACACCGTAGTTGGTGATATTCTTGACAACTCCTTCGAGTACCTGGCCCTTCTCGAGCTTGCTGATGAGTTCAGCCCTCTTGACCTCCTGCTCAGCCTCGAGCAGTGCCTTGTGGGATACAACTACATTGCGGAACTCCTGATTGATCTTTACGATCTTGAAGTCGATGTTTTGGCCTACGAACTGGTCGTAGTCACGGATAGGTTTGATGTCGATCTGGCTGCCGGGAAGGAAGGCCTCGATTCCGAATACGTCGACGATCATACCGCCCTTTGTGCGGGTCTTGACGAAACCTTTGACGATCTCATCAGCTTCGTATGCCTCGTTGACGCGGTCCCAGGACTTCATTGCGCGTGCCTTGCGGTGGCTGAGCACGAGCTGGCCCTTCTTGTCCTCTGCGGACTCGACATAAACTTCAACCTTGTCACCGACCTTGAGATCGGGGTTGTAGCGGAAATCGGCGGCATTGATAACGCCTTCGCTCTTTCCGCCGATGGTAACGATAACTTCCCTCTTGTTGATTTCGGTTACCTCACCTTCGACTACTTCGTCCTCAACGACTTTGCTGAGGGTAGCCTCGTATGCAGCGTTGATTGCTTTCTTGTCCTTTCCGCCATAGACGTCTCCTTCCTCGAATGCATCCCAGTCGAAATCTTCGGGAGCTACGGAAGCGTTGAGTCTTGCGGGAGCCTTGGGCTCTTTCTTTACAGGTGCCTCTGCTACAGGAGCCTCAACTACGGGAGCCTCTTCTACGGGAGCCTCTGCTGCAGGAGCCTCTTCAGCTTTCTTTGCGGCAGCCTTCTTTGCAGGAGCCTTCTTTGCGGGAGCCTTCTTTACAGGTTCCTCTGCTACGGGAGTCTCTTCGGCTTTCTTTGCCGTCGTCTTCTTTGCGGCAGTCTTCTTTGCGGGTGCCTTCTTTACAGGTTCCTCTGCTGCGGGAGCCTCTTCGGCCTTCTTTGCTGTCGTCTTCTTTGCGGCAGTCTTCTTTGCAGGTGCCTCTTCTACGGGAGCCTCAACGGCAGCTGCTTTCTTTTTTGTTTCAGCCATAACTGGTAAAAACAAGTGGTTTTTTAAAAGTTAAACAATATTCCTTGCCCGACAGCCCGGGCATTTACAGTGAAATGCTTGCTGTCCAAAAGCTGACAAATGTAGCAAATATTTGTGGGACTTGCAAATATGATGTTAATGACCGGCAGTGGTTTTCAAGGGACAGGACCTGGAAGGGGCTGGAGGGACGCCGGAGCCGAAGGTTCCCGGCGGAGCGCAGAACCGGATGGCATACCTGCGGGCAGTGCGGTTTTGAAATTGGGTCGGAGACTTGCTCCGGGGACCCGGTTCTCAAAACCGCACTGCCCGCAGAGAATGCCGGAAACAGGATGAGGTCACACTGCCGTTCGGCCGTACGGAGAGGTCGTCGAGCAGGATAAGGCGGGTTTTCTGTCTGATGAAGGAGTTTGAAGGGCCCGTCGAGCAGGATTTGCCGGGAATTCTGTCTTACGAGAGGTTTTGAAGGGGTCGT
>JAKSJY010000005.1 GCA_024402025.1 Bacteroidales bacterium | reverse complement strand
ACACAGGCCAAACGCCCACTACCCCCTCAAAGTAGCGTGTCTACCATTTCACCACATCCGCAAATACTTTGGGACTGCAAATATAAGGATATTTCTTGAAGTCCCAAATTATTTTTCAGATTTATTCGGACAGCTTCTTCTCCCAGGCCCACGCCGCGGCAAGGGTCTGTTCGACTGTCCGGGTTGCCTTCCATCCCAATTCCTCGTTCGCCCTGGCGGGGTCCGCCCATATTGCCACCACATCTCCGCTCCTGCGGGGTGCGAACCTGTAATTGAGCTTGAGTCCGTTCACCTTCTCAAAGGCTTTGACAAGTTCCAGTACGGAAACCGGGCGCCCGGTGCCGACATTGAATATCTCATAGGGCTCCTTCATCTTTCCATCCAGCATCCTCGCCACGGCGCACACGTGAGCACGCGCAAGGTCCACGATATCGATGTAATCCCTGAGGCAGGTTCCATCCTCGGTGGGATAGTCGTTCCCGAAAATGCTGAGGCACTCACGCTTGCCGATTGCCGTCTGGGTGATATAGGGAACGAGGTTGTTGGGAACTCCGCGGGGAAGTTCTCCGATAAGGGCGCTGGGATGGGCCCCGATAGGGTTGAAATACCGAAGGGCTATTCCGCGTACGCCTTCGTACGCCTTGACGCAGTCGCGAAGGAAATCCTCGCACATCTGCTTGGTGTTCCCATACGGAGATGTGGCGCTCTGGCGCGGAGACTGTTCGGTCACAGGGGATTTCTCAGGCTCCCCGTAAACGGTGGCCGAACTTGAGAAAAGCACGTTGCAGGATTTCTCCCTTGTAATCTGAAGGATGTTGAGAAAGCTTTCAAGATTGTTCCTGTAATATTTGAGAGGGTCCTCGACAGACTCTCCCACTGCCTTGAACGCAGCAAAGTGAATCACTGCGTCCGGCTTGTATTCCTTCCAGAGGGAGCGGACCGCCTCCATATCGCAGAAATCCATTTCAACCAGAGGGAGTTTCTTTCCCAGAATCGTGCACACCCCATTGTAATTGGTCCTGTCACAATTCGAAAAATTGTCGGCTATCACTACATTGTAGCCGGCCTGCGTCAGTTCGACGGTAACGTGGCTGCCGATAAATCCGGCTCCACCCGAAACAAGTATTGTCTTTGCCATATTATTGTTCTATTATCATTGCAAATCCGCCGCCGCAGGCCATCTTCAGGCTGAGGACGGTTTCAGAATTCACTTCCATTTCGCTGATGGCGTAGTCGCGGGCAACCCTGTTCGAATTGACCGTATCCGAGAAAAGACGGGCCTTCCACTGTCCTTCCCCGAGGAAGGAGAAATCGACGTCCACGTCTCTGGCATCCCAGTTGGTAATGCCTCCGACATACCACTTCCCGTCCTTGCAGCGGGCCGTTACAATATATTTGCCTATCTCGCCCCCGAGGACCACTGTCCTGTCCACAACGGCGGGAATCTCATTGATGAAAGCCGTGGTCTCCTCCTCCCTCAAATAATCGGAAGGGGAATCGCACAGCATTGCAAGCGGAGACTCGAACACCACGTAGAGCGCCACCTGATGCGCTCTGGTACCCTGGGTCATGGGGCGCTCGAAGACAGCTCGGAATCCGTCCCTGGTCTCATTGCGCAGGCCTCCCTGCGTATAGTCCAGAGGACCGCTCGCCTGACGAAGATAGGGTATGAGACAGTCGTTCAGAGGCATATCCGTTTCAGTCCTGTCGGACCACTTGAGCTGCTCCATTCCGTGTACGCCTTCATAGTTGAGGACATTGGGATAGGTTCTGCTCAATCCGGTAGGTTTGTACATTCCGTGCAAATCAAGGATGAGATGATTCTCCGCCGCAACACGGGCTATGTCATAGATGATGTTCACCATCTCCTGGTCCTGGGAGTCGAAGAAATCCACCTTGAACCCTCCGAGCCCGAGTTCCGAGTAGTGCCTGCATATCTCTTCAAGATTGTCGTGCAGAGGGGAAACGGTAGCCCAGAGTATGAGTTTCACACCTTTTCCGACGGCATATCCGAGAAGATAGTTCACATCGATTCCGTCCGCTATCTGCATAGGGTCGAGGTTCTTGTACCATCCTTCATCGACAATCACATAGGGGATTCCGTGCGCCGCGGCAAAATCTATGTCATATTTGTAGGTCTCGGTGTTGATGCCCGCCTCGAAATCCACACCATAAAGCGTGTTCGCATTCCACCAGTCCCAGGTGGACTGTCCCGGAGTAATCCAGGAAATGTCATCCACCCTGCACTGGCTTGCAAGCTGATAAACCATATTGTTCACTGCGAGGTCGGCATCCTTCTCCCCGTAGCCGATGATTCTCCAGGGGAAAGCCCTGGTCCCGGACGTGCGCGCAATCACGTCCTGGTAGGAACTCGCGTGGCGCACTCCCTTGTCATTCGTCCTGTATTCCTTGGGAAGAGGTGCGAAGATCGCCTTGAACCCGTAAGGCGCGGGCTCGAGGAAAATTCCCGGATAATCCTCCACGTCGGATTCCATCAGCAGAAGGCTTCCTTCCTCGCCCACATCCACGAGAACCGGCATGAAAGCCAGTTTCTGCGGGGACATCCTGTTCTCCCCCACCTTCTGGAAGGTGTACTGGGCCTCGAAGGAACTCTCGAACTTGTCGTCATTGCCCCTGGTATAGGGAACGTACATATCGAAAGGCTCGGTAAAACGGAACTCCGCAGTCTCGCCCGCCACCTCAACGTCACCGGGGATGGAGCTTACGAAACGGTATGCCACACCGTCATTGTATGCGCGCACCTGAAGGGTGAAGCTGCCTGCCCGAAGATTGAGATAATTGTATCTGGTATCGAACTCCGCCTGACGGTAGAAGGGGGCCCGGATGGTCTCGTTCCTGGCTCCGCGGGAATCCCTGCGGAATCTCACCTTGCCGCCGAGGACGGTCCCGTCCGAGAATTCCATAGCGATTCCGCATCTGCTCATCACCTGCTTTCCCTTCACCCACAGGGAATACGAAAGGGAATCGGTAGTGGAAACCGTCATCTTGAGGTTTCCGGAAGGGCTTGTGATCGTGTAGTTCCTGGCTTCGGAGACGAAAGCGGCAAGCACAAGGAAAAGAATCAGAACAGTCTTTTTCATTTGCTGAACAAGGTTTTAACGAGAGAGGGCACATCCGCAACCTTCACGACACGGATATCCTGCCTGTCAGTCTCTATTGAACAATAAGTGGAAAGGTATATCTTTTTGAACCCCAGTCTCGCCGCTTCGCCGACTCTCCTGTCCGCTTGCGACACGGGGCGTATTTCACCGCTCAACCCCACTTCTCCGGCAAAGCATACGTCGGAAGGAATGGAGAAATCGAAGTTGGAGGAAAGCACGGCCGCTATCACTGCAAGGTCGCACGCAGGATCCGTGATCTTCAGCCCTCCTGCCATATTGAGGAACACGTCCTTGGCGCTGAGGTGGAAGCCCGCCCTCCTCTCGAGTACGGCGAGGAGCATATTCAGCCTCCTCACGTCGAACCCCGTCGCCGATCTCTGCGCGGTTCCGTAGGCGGCGGAACTTACCAGAGCCTGGACTTCGAAGAGAAACGACCTGTTTCCGTCCAGAAGGGCGCAGACCGCCGTGCCGCTCAAACCCTGCTCGTGCATGGGGACCAGCAGCTCGGAAGGGTTGGAAACCTCCTGCAGCCCGCTGCCGCTCATCTCGAACACGGCCAGCTCGCTGGTGCTTCCGAAACGGTTCTTGATACTGCGTATCACCCTGTATGCGCCGCGGTTTTCGCCTTCGAACTGCAGAACGACATCGACGATGTGCTCGAGTATCTTCGGTCCGGCGATGTACCCGTCCTTGGTGATATGTCCAATGAGGATTACCGGCACCCTCGTCTCCTTCGCGAACCTGAGCAGCCTCGCGGCGACTTCCTTTATCTGGGTCACGGAACCCGCAGTGGACTCCACGCCCTCCACATACATCGTCTGCACGGAATCTATCACCATCAGCTGGGGCATCATCGTCCTCGCCTGCTCGAGCACGTTGTCCAGCAGCGTCTCAGCATATATCGTGCAGTTGGAAGCGTCTCCGCCGAGTCTGTCCGCCCGCATCTTCACCTGCCTCTCGCTCTCCTCACCGCTTACGTACAACGTGCGCAGTTGCGGGCAGCGGAGCGGAATCTGCAGCGAAAGAGTGGACTTGCCTATTCCCGGCTCACCGCCCAGAAGCACCAGAGAACCCGGAACGAGTCCTCCGCCCAGTATCCTGTCCACTTCCGCACTGCCGAGGCTTATCCTCGCTTCCGCGCTGCTGTCCACGTCTTTCAGGGCCACCGGCCTGTTTGCCGGGGTCTGCGTGACGGAACCCTTGTGCGCCGGAGAGGCCGCCGCGGGGGCTTCCACCACCGTATTCCACTCCTTGCAGGCCGGGCACTGACCCATCCACTTGGACATTTCATTTCCGCACGAAGTGCAGTACCAGAGAGTCTTAGTTTTCATGTTGCAGATTGAATACTTCCATATCTTTCACTTCCCCGTCCTCCAATTTGAACCTCAAAGCCGTACGCACCACGTGCCACCCCTGTTTTCCCGCAGCTCCGGGATTTATGCAGAGCATATTGTAGTGACTGTCGTACATCACCTTGAGGATATGGGAATGCCCGCAGACAAAAATCCCGGGACGGAGCGATTCTATCAGAGCCTTCGCGTGGGGGTCGAAGTGGCCGGGATAGCCTCCGATGTGCGTAATCAGCACGCTGGCGCCCTCGCAATCGAAAAAACGGTAACGGGGATATACAAGCCGAATGTCCTGGCCGTCGCAGTTGCCGTGGACCCCGACCACGGGCTTGAAGGATGAAATCCTTTTCGTGAACTCCACGCTGCCACCCCAGTCTCCGGCATGCCACAACACGTCGCAGGGAGAGAGAAACTCTTCGAATTCGGGGTCCCAGACCCCGTGGGTGTCGCTGACGAGTCCTATATACATCCTTACATAAATCTAAGATAAGCCGCCTGCACCGCAGTGAGCGCCGCCGTTTCGGTGCGAAGCCGGGAATTCCCGAGATGGACAGGTTTGAACCCGCATTCGAGGGCAAGAGCAACCTCCTGCGGGGAAAAATCGCCTTCCGGGCCGATGAGAACGATGATATCCCCGCCTTCCGGAACATCGCAGAGAGCCTGCCTGATGCTTACGCGGGGTTGGGAATCATCCTCGAAACAATATGCAATGAGTTTGAGCGCATCCTCCGGCGCACCGGATATGAACTCCTTCACCCCGACCGGATCCGCACACGCAGGGACGGCACCCTTAAGGGACTGTTTCGCCGCGCTGAGAAGAATGCGGCGCACACGCTCCGGCTTGAAGACCTTGCGCTCCGACCTGTCACCGATGACAGGCACTATCGTATCCACTCCTATTTCGGTGGCTTTCTCCGCAAACCACTCGTAGCGGTCGGGGTTCTTTGTCGGGCAGACGGCCATAGTGAGGCGGTAGGGGTGGCAGCCCCAGTGGGGATGGACCGATACGACGGAAGCGCACGCGCAGTCGGCATCCGCCGAAAGGAGGTCACACTCGTACATCGTTCCCTCGCCGTCGATGACAAGGATGCGGTCGCCCGGACGGTGGCGCAGAACCCTGACGCAGTGGTTGGATTCCTCGTGGCCGAGAGTGGCGGTGGTCGCAGTGATGTCGGACGAGTAGAATATCTCCATATTACCAGCGCTGATAACCGTTGAAAAGCGTCCCCTTCCTGCGCCAGATGGAAATCATTGCCCAACCGATGAGCATACCTCCGAGGTGCGCGAAATGAGCGACACCGTCAACCCAGCCGCTGATGCCGGTGAACAGTTCGATGGCGGCGAAGACAATCACCCAGGTCCTGGCGCTCAATGTCACGGGAGGGAAGATGAGCGTGAGGGTGTTGTTGGGATAAAGAAGCGCGTAACCCATCAGGAGTCCGTAAATCGCGCCGGAAGCGCCGACCGTAGGAGTATGGAGGATTACGGAGTAGGCTCTGGAGGCAGCCTGAATCTTCTCGGGGGAAAGCGAAGTGTCCGACATCTGGGAGATGAAGGTGCTGGCCTCGATATACTGCGTGCCGAGATGCAGGGCGACGGCTCCCAGGCCGCAGATGAAATAGAACAGAGCGAATTTCCTCGAGCCTATGGTCTGCTCGACCACGGAGCCGAAGATGTAAAGGGCATACATATTGAAGAAAATATGCCAGAACCCGCCGTGCATGAACATATGCGTGACAATCTGCCAGATATGGAAATACCTGCTGGCGGGATAGAACAGGGCAAAGGCGTTGACCATAAACTCCTTGTTGAGCAGATATGCCGCAAAGAACAGGAGGTTGACAAAAATCAGCGTCCGCGTGACAGGGGGTACATTGGCCATGAAGCCTCTTCTCTCGTAGTATTGCATCAGAATTTCTTTTCCAGTTCGTCAATATCAATTATCCAGGTGATGCGGCTTCCGGACGGGGTGGTCTCGGAATTCTCGCAACCGAACAGGTCTTCGAGCAAAGACTGTGCCTGTGACTTATTGGCAATCGGAGCGAAATGCCGGGCCGCCATCGCACTGAATTTCGAAGCCATGTTGCTATGCATTATCTCAGGCAAGCCGTGCGGATCCACTGCAAGCACTCCGAGAAGGTCGCCGACCATGTCGTGTATCGCCTGTTCGCTGCCTTCGAAACCCTCGGGGACTCCGCCTACGGCGATGGTGTCATTCCCAATGGGGGAAATGTCAAAGCCGAGAGAGCGCAGGATCTCGGAGTTTTCATCGAAAAGCAGACGCGGGGCGGGTCCCACCTGGACCTGGACTGGGAACATCACCTTCTGGGTGATATGCTCCTCCCCGCTTCTGAGGCTTCTGAGAGCCTGCTCGTAAAGTATTCTCTGACCGGCCTTCCTGGCGTCCACCACCATCATCCCGGAATTGGACTCCACCACTATGAAGCGGCCCTTTACAACCAGCGGGTCAGCAGGTGCGGACTCCTTGGGCGCAGCGGGAAGGACTCCCTCGAAAAGCGCCGACGCATCCTCCTTTCCGGACGACCAGCCTCCGGGTGTGACGTCGAATGGATTGTACAGGGGGTCGAAGGATGCCGAAGGCTCTATCGCCACCGGTCTGTACTCCTCGAAGCTTCGTCCCAACTCGGGAAGCTTCGCCGCACCTTCCGCATCGAAATCAAGGCTGTCGGAAAAGCCGTTACGCCCAAGGGAACTGCGCACACAGGCGTAGATGGCCTGGAAAACGGCGGCATCCTCCTCGAACTTGACCTCCGACTTGGTCGGCGAAATGTTCACATCGACACTGCCCGGATCGACCTCGAGGAAAATGATATATGCCGGACTGACCCCATCGGGAATGAAATCGGCGTACGCGTTCATCACTGCCTTATGGAGGTACGGGCTTCTGAAATATCTTCCGTTCACGAAGAAGAACTGGTTCGGCTGGGACTTGCGGGAAGACTCGGGACGTCCCGTGAAACCGCTTATCCTTACAAGGGACGAATCCCCCGACAAATCGACGATGTCGCCCACCACGCTCTCTCCGAGAAGGTCCAGGATCCTGAACTTGACGGATTTGGCCTTGCGCACGGACAGCACAGTGCTGCCATTGTGCGTCAGGGAGAAAGATACGTCCGGGCGGGTCAGGGCAATGTGCGTGAATTCGTTTATGATGTGCCTGAATTCGATGTTGTCGCTCTTGAGGAACTTGCGCCTGGCAGGAGTGTTGTAGAAAAGGTTCCTGACCGAGATGCTGGTCCCGACGGGGGCCTGGCAGAAAGACCGGGTCATCTGCGAGAAACTGCCCGTCTCCACCTTCACGGCAGTCTCATCCCCGCTGCGGCGCGTTTTCAGCACGACCTCGGCCACTGCGGCGATGGAAGGAAGCGCCTCGCCCCTGAATCCGAAAGTGGAAATGGATTCCAAGTCCTCCGGGGACGAAATTTTGGACGTGGCGTGCCTCTCGAAGCACAGGAGAGCGTCTTCAGGGGACATCCCGCAACCGTTGTCGACAACCTGGATACTGGTGCGGCCCGCATCGGTGATGATGACGTCAACCGAAGACGCCCCCGCATCCAGCGAGTTCTCCATCAGTTCCTTCACCACCGAAGCAGGCCGTCCCACGACCTCTCCGGCGGCAATCATATTCGCCAACTGGGATGAAAGTACCTGAAGTCTGCCCATTACGCCCTGATTATTTCGACCTCTCCCTTCAGGCCTATCTTTATTATCTGGCTGGCCTTTCCGGTGGATGTCTTCTCCAGCGAAGGATCGACCGTGTAGTCGACTCCGGCCTTTATTTCTTCCGAGATTTCGGCAAAGCAGGAAGGGGCGCTCTGCCCGGATATGTTCGCCGAAGTGGACACTATCGGCCGTCCGAAGCGGCGTATCACCTCCACGCAGAAATCGTTCATCGGGATTCTTATTCCAACGGTTCCGTCCTGCGCGACCGCGCTGGGTGCGATGCCCATTGCGCCTGGATAGATGATCGTCATCGGAGCGTCATTGACCTCGACAAGCTGGATTGCCATCTGGGGTATTTCCTTTATGTACCTCGCGACCATATCGAGGTCCGCGGCCAGCAGCACGAGCGATTTCGCCTCGCTGCGTTTCTTGAGGGCGAACACTTTTTTCACGGCCTCCTCATCGGTGGCGTCGCAGCCTATCCCCCAGACCGTGTCGGTGGGGTAAAGTATAAGTTTCCTCTCCTTCAGGGCGGAAACTGTTTCCTGCACATTCCTGTCCATCATAACAGAGTATAGAATTTTGCAATGTAAAGCAATACCAGCACCACCAGAATCAGTCCGACGATGCCGATTATGTTCTGAGCCTTGTTGGAATGGGACTTTGTCCGGCTGTAGTGCCCGTCCCTCATCGAGCCTCGCAGATAGGAGCCGGGCACATAGGTACCCTCCTCCTTCTGCTTGTCGAAGGTGCCGTCGACCCTGGAGAATTTCTGCTTCCTTTCCTCCTCGGCTTTGTCGTAATACCGGGGCCTGTAATTGAAGACGCGGTGTTCGCTCTCACCAAACCAGTTGAACATTCCCATATCAGCAAGATTTTTTTCTCAATGTCAATGCAAGCCAGGACACTATGCCCAGCACTATTATCACTATCGTATGCCCTTCGTGGCAAAGGACTGCAAAAAGCACCCCCGTTTCGTCCGGGACTGCGAACAGCGACCCCAGGACGAGCATCATCAGGTAGTGGTAGGGCCCGACCCCGGAAGGCACCGGAATAACGGATGCAAGGTTGCCGACGATGGAGATGAAAACGGCATCCCCGAACGTAAGGCCCGAAAGTCCGGGCACAGCCTTGATTGCAAACCAGCTCATCAATATGTACATCGCCCATATCCCCACCGTGTACAGCGCGAACAGGGTCTTGTGCTCCGTCTTCCCGATGGAACAGATTCCCTGCCACACTCCCCTCAATGCGGATGCCACCCTGTCGAAAGGTTTTCTGTCCCTGTAACGGACGACCACGACCATTCCCAGCGCCAGGAGCACTGCAGCCCCCAACGCACAGCGGAGCAGTTCCGGCCTGACGGAAAAGCTGTCCCGGATGAAGCTGCCGTAAGTCTTCATTCCGACAAGCGCCGTCACCGCCATCAGCACCACTATCATCAGCACATCCCACGCCCGCTCCACGACTATCGTCCCAAGCGTCCTGTCATAGGAATTCCTGCGGGACGCATAGCCGCAGCGCAGCAGCTCACCCGCACCGGGCAGGGCCACGTTCACCAGATTGCCGACATTGATGGCGTCCCACACCCGGAGCGTTCCGACCTCGGGCTCCACAGCCCTGAGCAGCAGCCTCCACCTGAGGGCTCTCAGCACCAGGGCCACCACCGACGCCGCGGCGAAAAAGAACATGAACGCCCAGTCCGTACGCATCAGGTTGTCGGCAAACGGACGCCATTCCACCCTGGCAGCGACGAGCCACACGCAGAGCAGCGCCACCGCAGCGCACGCCAGGTACTTCAGTATTTTCCCGGTCTTCGGCATATTGCTACAAATGTACGAAAAAAAGAGTATTTTTGCAGATATGGAATTCAGGACAGGACAAGGTTATGACGTGCATCGGATTGGCGAAGGTCTGAAGATGTGGCTGTGCGGGATAAACATCCCCGGAGAAAAAGGATTCATCGCCCATTCGGACGGCGACGTGGCCATCCACGCTCTCTGCGATGCACTACTTGGAGCCCTCGCACTGGGAGACATCGGGCACCTTTTCCCGGACAACGATCCCAGGTACAAGGGGATTGACAGCAAGCTTCTGCTCAAGGAGGTCTACGGAAGGATACTTGCCGCAGGCTGGGAACTGGTCAATGCCGACATCACCATCGCCCTCCAAGCCCCGAAACTTGCACCGCACATAACGGAGATGCGTTCCTGTCTTGCTGACGTGATGGAAGTCAGCTCCGACAGGGTAAGCGTAAAGGCCACTACCACGGAGCACCTCGGATTCGTGGGCCGCGAAGAGGGCTGCGCAGTATGGGCGGTTGTCAGTATCCGCAATCAGGAATGACGATTCCTGAAAAAAATTTTTGGATTTTCCGTAAAGAATAGTACTTTTGCACTCCCATTGAGATATGGTGTAATGGTAGCACTACAGATTCTGGCTCTGTCAGTGAGGGTTCGAATCCTTCTATCTCAACAAAAAAGGCGATCGTTTCCGGTCGCCTTTTTCATTTCCTTTTTTTATACTTCTTCATCCGGCCTCGACTCACCTGCAAAACCCTGTGTTCAGGCTCTGAGAATTATTTACTTTTGTCGTCCTTCGGGTCAATCCTGTTACATAGAGGTCAGGGCCTGGAAGGGGCCGGAGGGAGGGACGCCGGAGCCGAAGGTTCCCGGCGGAGCGCAGAACCGGATGGCATACCTGCGGGCAGTGCGGTTTTGAAATTGGGTCGGAGACTTGCTCCGGGGACCCGGTTCTCAAAACCGCACTGCCCGCAGAGAATGCCGGAAACAGAATGAGGTCACACTGCCATCCAGCCCCTTCCAGGTCCAGACCGTCTTCGACATTGATCCCGTCGAGCCGGATTTGCCGGGAATTCTGTCTGACGGAGGGCTTTGAAGGGCTCGTCGAGCAGGATTTGGCCCGTTTTCTGTCTGATGAAGGGGTTTGGAGGGCTTGTCGAGCAGGATTTGGCGGGAATTCTGTCTGATGAAGGGGTTTGGAGAGCTCGTCGAGCAGGATATAGCCCGAATCCTGTCTGATGGAAGTGTTGGGCCGGATACCCGGCGGGGTTTTCAAGGGAGAGGCTGAAAGTACGTATCAAGGGATTGATTGCCGAGGATGGAGGCACCGCAGCCTCGCATTACGCGACTCGGCTGCTATGCAAGCCGCGCACGGGCTCCGGGCAATGGCCCGCGCTGCGGCTTGCATTGCCCGTCAGGAAATATGGGCCTCAAACACTGGGTTTTGCACGTGAGCCCTTAATCCTCGTCCTTGGAATGGACGGCATCGCAGAGCGACCTGGAAAGAACCCAGGTGCTCCAGTTGTCCCCTTCGAGACTCCATACCATCACGCCGGGCAGATTCTTCTCGACCGCATACTCGCCCTTGAGATGCACGGAAAGCGAATCGTCATAGGTAATCTGCATCTTCCCGCTGCCATCCACGAGATAGGGCACCTTTGCCTTGTCATCCCATTTCCTGGTGTACTTGCCGAATTCCTTCTCTATTTCCCAATAATCGGGGCTGTCGTCGGCATTGAGCTTGCGCCCGAAGAAGGCAACGCCAAGGACTATCTTCTCACGGGGCACACCCGCCGAGATGTGCAGCTGAACAGATTCGTCGCAGGAACGGTGGGTCATATTTGAAGGATAAAGGGCCGCATTGTGCTGCGGAGGGTCGCCCATATCGTAGGTCATTATATTGACAAAGTCCATATACTGTATGCACTTGCGGAAATCGACGTATCTGGCGCTTGACGAGGAAGCCATCGTAAGGAGCAGGTCATCCCCGAGTGTGGCGCGAAGGTCCCTCATCAGTTTCGTGAAGTTCTTCGTGTCGTCCTTGGAACTCGAGATACCCGCGGAACTGCTGGTAGGATACTCCCAGTCCATATCGATTCCGTCCAGACCGTAATTCTGGCACGCGGACAGGCAGGATTTGCAGAACTTCATCCTCTTGAGAGAATCGGCCGCCATTTCCGAGAAATTGCCGGCTCCCCAGCCTCCGATCGAGAGCAGCACCTTTACGTCGGGATATTTTTCGTTACGCTCCTTCACTATCTTCTGCAGACGGGACGGCGTCTTGATCGTCACCGCATCGAAGGTGTTCGCAACCTTTCCGAAGGCATAGTTGATATGGGTCACGTACTGCAGCGGGGGCATTACCGTATCCCAGTATGTGACGTATCCGACAAAAATATGGTGCTTTACCGGCTCGACCTGCTGTTGGGGTTCCTGAGCCGCTTTCTTCTTGTCATATCCCTGAGTCTGAGGTTCCTTCGCACAGGAGCAGGCAAACCCCGCCAGACCCAGCAGAAGAGCAATCTTTACAATATTCCTGTTCATATTTCAGAATTTTTATTCCAACATCAAATCCCTGAGTTCCTGGATTTCACTGTCAGTGAAGCCCATTGATTTCGCACAATTCAGGATGCCGTTTCCGACGGTGCCGTCCTTGCTGAACTTGGAAAGAAGAGCCTGCACCATAGGAAGGTAGCGCTCCGGATCATTGCGTTCCTTGTGGTAGTAGAATGAAGTGATCTCATAGTCCTTGCACAGGTCGCTGTCCGAAACTCCGAGAAGTCCCTCGATGAAGAACACGAAGGTTCCCGTACGGTCCGCTCCTCCCTGACAATGCACGTAGGTGCACTTGCCCTGCTTCGCATTTTCCATGAACTTGAGGATGGCCTTCCTGAACGCCGGCTGCCTGTCCTTCTTGGCGACTATGGAATCATATGCGCTGAGAGGTATCCTGAGGAACTCCAGCCCGAACGGCGAACGATTGAAATACTGTACCTCATCCCCGTTGTTCCTGAAATCAAGGTCGAAATCTATACCCACCTGATTGACCAGCGCGTCATAGTCATACAGATCATACTTGGAAAGGTTCTTGTTGTCGTCCTTGTCGAGGATTTCGCCTCCCCTGATGAGTATTCCGTACTTGATATGCTTTCCGTCAAGGCCTTCCCAGCCGCCTACATCGCGCACGTTGTGCATGGCCCTGGTCTTGATCACCCTGAGATGACCTTCAGTCGCGATGCAACCCTTCTTCAGAAGTGTCTCCTTCCCTGTCTGGGAGTCCACGGAAACTATTCCATACCTGTATGTCCTGCCCGGAATCAAATTGTATACGGTCTGCTTGTCCTTGCTGGTCACCGTCCTGGTCTGGATATCATCGGGGCCGGAAATGAAATATATCTTCGCCGGGTCCTTCAGATCCTTGACCGATACATAGGCGGGACGCACGCTCCCGGGTTCGTTCGGCCTCGGGACATACTGCTTGATTTTCGTGTAGCTGTAATCATTGTCGTATTGGACCTCGTTGAGATAGCGGTTGAGGACCTCGCCCTCGAGGTTGTAAGTCGCTTCGACCTCGTCATTGTCCCTGAGGATTTCGTTGATGACATTCCTGGGGGCGTCTCCCACGTCGAAGAAATCTCCCAGAGCCGTCACCGCATTTGTCCTGAACGAGAGCTGCTCGAAATGCCCGTCATACAATTCGTTCCAAAGTTTGTCATATGCATAGGCATAGGCTCCGTCCGAAATGTCCTCGTCAAGGGCAAGAGGAAAATAGCAGGTGGCGGGACAGTTGTCGATTTCAAGTTCGAGATATGCATCCCCCGCACACACAATCAGATACTTCACACGTCTGTCGCTGACATCAACAGTAAAGATATTGTCCATCCCCTTCAGGTTGAACGTCCCGTCCGTCGAAACGGCCGAAGCAACGTAATTGAGTCGGGTTGAAGCTTCACGCTCCGTGGTCTGCACCGACCCGTCCTTGCCCATTCTGACGATTCTGCCGAAATCCCCGGCTGTCAGCAGGGCATATTTCTTCGAAGCGGGAAGCGAAGTCTCGAAATGAATGGTACGCATATCCTGACTGAGCATCTCGGGAGTAACGGTAATGCACTCGGCATTGGCCGATTCCACCATCTCTCCATCCTCGAACAGCACAGGAGCGCTACAGTCGGACAGGACAACCCTGTCTCCGACAGACCATTTCACGCAGTCTTCAGTCTTGCTTCCCGATACGGGAATCGTTGCGGAGAACTTGCCGTCGATGACGGCGGGCCCTGTCGGTTCACAGGCACAGGATAGAACCAACAGCGCAGAAAAGAGTATTAAACGTCTCATAATGCGCAAAATTACAAGTTATAGCACTTATAATCTGCACAATTTGCGGAAAAATACTCCCAAATTGCGAACGCGCTTATCTGATTATGTCGATTTCCGGCATAGGCTTCTTGTCGGTGGCATTGGGATCGCCGGCGATTCGGGATATCGACGCCGTGTTCGGGTGGTCATACCAGTTCCCGTCCAACTGACAGGTGGAGCAGCAGGTCTGGCGAATCTTGAAGTCTCTTGTATCGTTCTCGAGAACTACGTCGAAAGTTACTATTTTCGGGCTGTCCTTGACATCGAGATTATATGAGATTGTCTCAACCGTCTTTCCGCCGGACTTGATCTCCACCGTTGAGGAAGCGAACGCGGGCTTCCACTCGTCTCCGTCCATATATTCCACCATCCAGTACCTTGTACCGGTATTGCCGGCGACATAAAGATATACGGTGTGGATGTTGTCACCCTTCTTGAGCTCATAGCCGGCTTTCGTCTCGATAAGCCAGTAGTCCCCCGGCATCGCACCGCAAATCTGGGGTTGGCTGCCGTTGGAGACACTGAGGGACGAAACGCCCGCCCTTTCGTCATTGCCGGTCCACCTTGTCTTGTCCACCTGGACAAAACTCAACTTTCCGGCTCCGCCGTCATTAGCCATTATGTACCCCTTCTGCCCGGAGGTGTTGCTGTAATTCCACACGCCGAGTTCATCCTGACCGCTCCAGGTCCGGATATACCCGTCAGAGCTTCCCCTTGCCGGAGAGAAATACCACTTTGCAAGAACATCCTTCCTGTGGCCGGCACCCGACAGGTCCGTGATCTGATACGGATGCTCGCAGGCCTGATGTGCCGCAATCTGGCAGATTTCAGCATCAAATTGGGACATCCTGTCGGGAATGTACGTGTTTCCGACCACACTCTGCCCGGTCAGCTTCTCAAACCACAGGCACCCGACGGTATATCGGCCGACCCCAAGGCTGAGATGCCATCCGTCGCGGTTGAACACGTCCCCGAGATAGGAGGTACGGCCGTTCTGGACGGCGTCCATACTGTTCATCACCATATATATCTCAGGGTGTGCGGCAGTCGCGGCCTTGACCGCATCGCATATCATCGTATGCATCTTGACCTGGTCGTAGTCATACCTCGAGAAGTTCACACCCGTATAACCGATCTGCGCGGACCAGGGGGAATGGAACAGAATCTTCACGTCCTTGTTGGCACAGGTTGCGAGCACATAATTGATAAGTGTCGTAAGGTTCGGCTCCATTGAATGTTTGAAACCCTTGTATTCCAAATCGTAATATCCGTGCCAGCCGCCCCCTTCCTGCACGCTGACATAGTCCCAGTTCTCGTCCTTGAGGGCCGTCTCGAGAGATACTCCGTTGCTGACGACAGACACTCCGTCCGTAATTTTGGTGTATTCGTAGGACTTGGCACCGGACCTGCTGTTGTTGGCGTGCATCTCCAGGGTGCAGCTGCCGATATACATATTTCCGATTACCGACTTGTAGCCCGCGGCCTTGAACAGGAACGGAAGGTCCTGGACCACGGCATCCGTGGAGAAACTGTTTCCGATGGCAAGGACACGGACAGTATCGTCATAACCATTCTGCCGGATGGTGATGGTCCTGGAAAGAGAGCCGCAGGCAAAGACGATGTCGGCAGTGCGCTCCTGCTTCGAAGAATTCTCCCCGACGACGAATATCAGGTTGTCGACAGCCGTGGACTTGGTCCCGCCCTGCTTTTCTATCCACTCCGGGACACCGCTGACAGTGTATTCGAAATTGTATTCCACGCTGACGGAGACGCTTCCTCCCTTGTAGGGCAGATTCGCGGATTCCCCTGTCACCGTGAAGACTGCATCTTCGCCATCCTGGGACACCTGGATCGACTGCGTCAATTTGCCCGCGGAGACGGTCACCGTCGCGTTGCGCAGACGGGCCGACTGTCCGGCAGGAGCAATGTTGTCCGAAGCCTTCAGGTAGAAGGTTTTTCCGTCATTCACCAGCACAATCTCCAACCACTCCGCATCCTTGGAAACTTCCCATTTCTTCTGGTTGGTCGTCACGCTCATCATCTGGGGGCCGGAGCCCTTCCGGGCAAACGTCACCTCTTTCGGCAAGACCTTGAGTGTAGGTTCTCCCTCACCTTCCGCCGGTTTGGCGCAAGCTGAAATCGAAAAGGCCACGACCGAAAGAATGCTGATAAAACTGACTGCATTCATATTCATATAAATATTGGTTGTTGTATTTCCTTGATTACTGCATCCAGGGCAGCGAACGAACGTTCCGCCAAAGAGTCCCAGAAATCCTCATAGTGTCCGGCCTGCCGTCCGTCCAGATGCGTATCGCTTATCACTTTCAGCGCAATGAAGGGAACGCCTTCCATATGGCAGACCTGTGCCACCGCCGCCGACTCCATATCCACACACAAGGCATCGGGATACAATGCCTTCTGCCTCCGGTCCTCTTCGGCGCTGATGAAAAACTGATCCCCGCTGATGACAAGTCCTCTGAAGGCGGTCGGAAGCGCACGTGCAGCCGCCTCCACCAGGGATGGGTCGCACTGAAAGAAACGCGGGCATCCGTCCACCTGCCCGACTTCGTTCCCTTCGCCGCACCATATGTCGTGGAAGGCCACCCTTTGCGCGATGACGGTATCACCCTCACGCAGGGACGGGGAGAAGGTTCCGGCAGCCCCAAGCGACATCACCGCATCGGGGCGGGAGTCCCGGATCAGGCGGTATGCGGAGATCGCGGCATTCACCTTGCCTATGCCCGAAAGGCGGCATTCGACGTGCCCGGCTCCGGCGGCAGGAAGCCTGCTTATCAGTTCAAGCTCCTTTTGCATTGCGCATATTACCGCTATCTTCATCATGACTCCCACAAATTTAACAATAATTGTTAACTTCGCGCGTCAAACAGAATCCATATGGACACCATTCCCAGTTTCACCATAGACCACCTCAGACTTCTGAGGGGGATATACGTCTCCCGCAAGGACACGGTCGGAGATCAGACAGTCACCACTTTCGACATCAGAATGACCGAACCCAACAGGCAGCCGGCCCTTTCCCAGACTTCGATCCACACAATCGAGCATCTCGCAGCCACCTTCCTGCGCAACAACGGACAGTGGAAAGACAGCATAATATACTGGGGACCTATGGGATGCCTGACAGGCAACTACCTCATAATGAAGGGGGACCTTCGCAGTGAAGACATTGTCCAGCTGATGAGGGACACCTTCTCCTTCATTGCCGGATTCGAGGGGGAAATCCCGGGAGCAAAGGCCAGGGATTGCGGAAACTGGACCCTGCACGACCTTGCCCAGGCGAAAAAGGATGCCGCGAAATACCTCGAGGAAGTCCTCATCCCCATCAAAGCGGAAAACCTCAATTATCCCGAACAATGAAAGCCATCCTTCCCGCACTTTGTCTCGCATTGCTGGCCTCCTGCAATGCCGCACCGGAAAAGACAGAATATAAAATGCTTGTCGGCACATATACCGAGGGGACCGGAAGCGAGGGAGTATATCTCTACGATTTCAACGCCTCCACCCTCGAATGCACCCTGCTTGACACTGCAGCCGCAGGCAACCCCTCCTTCATCGTTCCCAGCGCGGACCGCACGCACGCCTACAGCGTGAGCGAGTACGGAGACGGAAGACAGGGAGTATGTTCCTTCTCGATGGACCCCGGCAGCATCGAGGCTCTCGGCTTCCGGCCGGGGACAGGCGCAGACCCCTGCAACATAATCATTTCCGGCAGCAGCATCCTCACTGCCGATTATTCCGGCGGCTCGCTTTCCGTCTTCCCTCTTGAAGAGGACGGCGGCATAGGGGAACTTATCTTCAAGTTTCTCCCGGACGAAGCCGATTCCTGCGTTTCGCACATCCACTGCGCCGTAGAGTCCCCCGACGGAAAATACGTCTTTGTCACCGATCTCGGCAGGGATGCCGTATACAGGGCCACCCTCGGCGGCGACGTCCCCTCGGACTTCGTCAAGGCCTACGGCTTCGACAGGAAAATGCATCCCGGCCCGCGCCATATGGAATTCTCCCGGGACGGCCGCTTCGCTTACCTTCTCGGCGAGACGGGAGACTGCGTGACGACATTCAGATACAAGAACGGCAGCCTTATCCATATCAGCACCGAAAAGGTATATGATGCTGACGGAAAAGGCAGCGCCGACATCCACATCTCCCCGGACGGACGCTTCGTATATACGAGCCAGCGTCTGGTCGGAGACGGCATCGCGGTCTTCCGCCGCAACCGCATCAGCGGCAGACTCACACGCGCAAGCTACTGCCCCACCGGCATCCACCCCAGGAACTTCACCATCACCCCCGACGGCAGACTCCTGCTTTGCGCCTGCCGCGACGACAACCGCATCGAGATTTATTCCATCGACGGAAAAACCGGAGAACTCACCGCTACCGGAAAGACCGTGGAACTTCCCGCACCGGTCTGCATAAAGTTGTTCTGAACTACCTGGAACTGATCATCAGGAGAGCGACGCCTGCGAGGATGAGAGCCATTGCGCAAGCTTTGGAACGCACTCCGTGCTCCTTGAAAAGCACGGCGCTGAGCGCGAAAGTCACCACCACCGACATTCTCCGCACCATCGACACCACGCTGAGAAGCGCACCGTCCTGCTTGAGCGCGAAGAAATAAAGCGCATCGGAAAGGGTGATAAGCACCGCTATCAGCACCAGCATCCAGTCCCAATGGAACCGTTCGCGTCCGCTGCCGTCGCGCACTGCCTTGAAAAGCACCGCCGCGGCAAGGTCGAGGGTAATGTAGAAATTGGACCAGCTCTGCAGGAACAGAGGCTCCATTCCCCCGAGGACGTGTTTGTCCAGAAGGGCGCTTGCGACCCCGGTCAGTACTGAAATGAACATATAGGCTATCCCCCTGCTGCGGGTGAAGGCGATACCCTCCTTGCGGCTGGAACGGCTGAGGAGGAAAAGCGCCGCGACGACGATGGCAAAAGCCACCCACTGCACCGGACTCAGCCTTTCTCCGAAGATAAGGATGGAGAAAAAGACTATGAACATCGGGCGCGAGGCCTTGATGGTGCTGACGGTGGTGAGCGGCACGAGTTTCATTGCCGCAAGACCGAGTATCCACGACGCGGACACGAGAATGGATTTCCCGAAAATCCAGAGATGGTCGGAAAGGGTTCCCGCAGAAAGGAAGGGGACAAGGAAGAGTGTCGACATCGCGGTGGCGGCGAGAAGAACATACAGGACGGAATTCCGCCTCAACGCATATTTCTTCGCTACGTCATACGTGCCCAGCAGGAGCGCCGAGCCCAAAGCCAGCCAGACCCAACTCATAGCACTTCCTTCAAATAAGGCCCCGTCACCGAAGCGGGGTCGCAGGCAACCTGCTCGGGCGTCCCGGCGGATACTATCCTTCCTCCGCGGTCGCCTCCTTCAGGGCCCATATCTATCAGATAGTCCACTTCTTTGAGGACATCCAGGTTATGCTCGATGACAATGACCGTGTTCCCCTGGTCGACCAGTTTGTGGAGCACGTCCATAAGCACGCGGATATCCTTTTCATGAAGACCGGTGGTGGGCTCGTCCAGGATATAGAGGGTGTTCCCCGTGCTTTTCTTCTGCAGTTCGGATGCCAGTTTCATTCTCTGGCTTTCGCCGCCCGAGAGGGTGGTGGCCGCCTGTCCGAGATGGATATACCCGAGCCCCACATCGACGAGGGCCTTGAGTTTCGGCGCGATCCTGGCGCTGCTTTGGAAGAATTCGCAAGCCTGGGACACCGGCATTTCCAGCACTTCGGAGCTGGTCTTCCCCTTGTATCGGACCGCAAGCGTGTCCTCTTTGTATCTGCGACCGCCGCAGGCATCGCACACGACGCTCACGGACGGCAGAAAATTCATCTCTATGAGTTTCACGCCGGCGCCCTTGCACTCCTCGCACCGTCCTCCGGGGACGTTGAACGAAAAACGGCCGGCCTTGAATCCACGCACCTTAGCGTCCGGAGTCTGCTCGAAAAGGGCGCGGATGTCGTCGAACACTCCGGTGTAGGTAGCAGGATTCGACCTGGGCGTCTTGCCTATGGGACTCTGGTCCACCTCCACCACCTTGTCCACGTTTCCCATCCCCACTACCTCACGATACGGCAGCACCTCCATCTTCGCGTGCATAAGCCTATCCTTGAGCAGGGGCATCAGGGTTTCGTTGACCAGCGTGGACTTGCCGCTTCCCGAAACTCCGGCGACGCCTACGAGGCATCCCAGCGGAAAATCCACGTCCACGTTCTTCAGGTTGTTGCCCGTACAGCCCCTGAGTCCCAGGATGGAACCGTTTCCCGCCCTTCTGGGCCTTCTTTGCGTCTCCGCCTTCCCGGATTCCGCCAGCAAGGGCGCATCCTGCGAGGGGCCGCTGAAACATATCTTTCCTCCGTTCTCTCCCGCTCCGGGACCGACATCCACAATCCAGTCGGCGCTTCGCATTGTCTCCGCATCGTGCTCCACCACCACTACCGTATTGCCCTCGTCCCTCAGTTTCTTGAGGGAGGCTATGAGTTTGCGGTTGTCCCGGCAATGCAGTCCTATGGACGGTTCGTCCAGGATGTATATCACGTTCACGAGCCTCGAACCTATCTGGGTGGCCAGCCTGATACGCTGGCTTTCTCCTCCGGACAGGGAACCTGCCGGACGGTCGAGGGTAAGGTATTCCAAGCCCACGTCAAGAAGGAACCGGACTCTTTCGTCGAGTTCCTTCAGAATGTCGGCGGCAATGACAGCCTGCTTGTGAGAAAGTCTCGAGGGAAGTTCCTTCAGCCAGGCAAACAAATCCCCCAGTTCCATCGCGGAGACTTCGGAGATGGTCTTGCCGTCAAGACGGAAACAGTCTGTCTCCCCGCGCAGCCTCGAGCCGTGGCATACGGGGCACACCACCTTCCTCTCGACATCCTCCAGCACGCCTTCCCAGCACACCATTTCGCTTTGGGTACCCTCCCCTATGCGGAAATACTCTTCGGAGCCATAGACAAGGAGGCTGACGACCTCATCGCTCAAGTCTTCAATCGGGTCGAACAGGGAGAAATTGTATTTGCGCGATATGCTTCTGATGACATCGAACCTGCGTCCTTCCCTGACCTTGCCCAAGGGTATGATGCCTCCGTCCGAAAGACTCAGGCTTCGGTCCGGGATGATGGATTCGATACTGGTATCCGCTATCATCCCGAGGCCCTTGCAATGCGGACAGTAACCTTCCGGAGAGTTGAAGGAGAAGAAATGGGGGGCAGGGTCCTGAAGACTCACCCCGCTTTCAGGATCGACCAGGTGCTTCGAGTAGAAAGCGAGCTCTCCCGTTTCGAAATCCAGCATCGCAATGGAGCCTTTGCCCATTGAAAGCGCCGTCGAAACGGAATTCCTCACGCGCGCAATGTCATCCGCGCAGGGCTTGAGCTTGTCTATCACCAACTCTATGAAGTGGGGCTTGTACCTGTCCACCTGCTCCACCTCCAGCAGAGGCATAATCTCAGAATCTATTCTGACTTCCGTGAAGCCTTTCCTCCTGAGATTGTCGAACAGGTCGCGGTAGTGTCCCTTCCTTCCCCTAACAAGGGGAGAAAGCAGCAGACATTTCCGCCCGTCATATTTCTGCATTATCAGTTCCACTATCTGGGAATCCGTGTAACGCACCATAGGCTTTCCCGTGACGGGGGAATATGCGGTCGAGGCGCGCGAGAAGAGAAGTCTCAGGAAATCGGAGACTTCGGTGACCGTGCCGACGGTGGAACGGGGATTCGAGGCGGTGGTCTTCTGCTCGATGGCGATGATGGGGCTCAGTCCTTCGATGCTCTCGACGGCAGGTTTCTCGGGTATGCCCATAAAATGCCGCGCATACGGGGAGAGGGTATTCATATACCGGCGCTGGCCCTCGGCGTAGATGGTGTCGAAGGCAAGTGATGTCTTGCCGCTGCCGGAAAGTCCGGTGATGACGGTGAAACTGTCACGCGGGATGCGGACGTCGACGCCCTTGAGGTTGTTGGCGTGCGCCCCCCGGATAGATATGAACTTGTCGCCGCTCATTTTTCGGGAGCAAATTTACTAAAATCCCGGCAAATGTCGTGCAGGACGGAGAGGCTGCGGATGTTGATGGACGATTCGGTATGGGCCGAAAGGTAGCCGATTATTGCCTCGGCCATAGCGGTGCGGTCGCTTCCGGAGAACTTGAGAAGCAGGCTGTCCGCGAACGGCAGTTCCAGCATCCGGCTGAGGTTTGCGTGCTGCTCTCCGGAATACGGGGCGATGTCGGAGGACGAAGGCTGAAAACCCAGAGCGGAACAGAACTCAAGCAGAAAGCGGATATGGTAGTTGGGGACATACTCCGCACCGAGCGAATCCAGGGTAAGTATGCTGTGTTCGACCCAATGGAAGAGCCCGTCCTCATAGACCCCGTCGTGCAGGGTGCGGAACAGAACCTCGCTCATAAAAAGGGAGACGGCATTCTTAATCATATCCGAACGGAGTCCGTTGAGAGGATATGCCGCACTGATTCCTCCGGCTCTCCACAGGTCGGATTTGGGATTTTCCCTGATTTCGGCATCTATGATGCTTAAGGGAAGAAAAAGGGCGCTGCTGCCGTGCGAGCGCACGGACACTATGAAACTGCGCCTGCCGAACTCCTCGCTGAGGGTATGCAGCACACGCTGGGATTCTCCGAGTTTGGTGGAGGAAAGGACTATGAGCCTTACCGCCGCGGTCATCTGTCTTTCAGGAAAGAGGCCATCGCACGGAGGGACTTGCCCCTGTGGGAAAGCTCGTTCTTTACAGCCTCTCCGAGTTCCGCCGTAGTCTTTCCGGGGTATTCCTCAGGAATGAATACAGGGTCATATCCGAAGCCTTCTGCCCCCCGGCGGGAGTGGGCGATGCTGCCCCGCATCTCGCCTTCGAAATAATGCTCCTCCCCATCGATGATGAGAGTTACGACGCTGCGGAATCTCGCCTTCCTGTTTTCCACGCCCTGCATCTCGGAGAGAAGTTTGTCCACATTGGCCTGGAAATCGTGCCCGGGGCCGGCATACCTTGCGCTGTAAATGCCGGGGGCGCCGTCAAGGGCCTCGACCTCAAGTCCGGTATCGTCGGCAAAGCAAGGCATTCCTGTCTTTTCGTGGACGTAACGGGCCTTGATGATACTGTTCTCCTTGAGGGTGGAACCGGTCTCCTCGATGTCTTCGGTAATTCCGGCTTGCTCCGCGGAAATGATGTTGAAGCCGTCGCCGAGAATTTCAGCGGCTTCACGCAGTTTGCCCCTGTTGGCCGTTGCGAATACTATATCCATTTGCTCTGGGGAACTTCAAGTGCCTGTTTCAGCTGTTTGTCATTGCGAAGACGCACCCTTACGCCTTCCCTCTGGAAATAATACCTCACCACAATCTCTTCCTCGATAATCGGCGCGATATGCTCGAGTTCCAATTCATCCAGCACCTTGGGATCCTTGAGCAGGGTGGATGCAAATTCCTTGAAGCCGTCGAGGTCGTCGAACACAAATTCGTCAGCGGAAGGAATGGTCTCGTGCTTGCGCACGTAATCAAGCACATAGCGCTCGACAACCTGTCCCATCACCAGCTGGTACACTATGTCCGGATACTGGGGAAGCGGAATCTCGATGTCGGGAGTTATTCCGCCGCCGTCACGCACAGGGCGGCCGGACGCCGTGTGGAACTCGTGGGTGAGGCTGTCCGGAATATGCTGGACCGAGCCGTCCTTGTCGCGCTTGGCGTAATCGATTGCCTGCACGCAGCGTCCGGAAGGGGTATAGTACTTTGCCGTCGTCACTTTCAGCTGTCCTCCGTATGGAAGTGGCTTGATGCTCTGGACAAGTCCTTTCCCGAAAGTCCTGGTCCCCATAATGGTGGCGCGGTCGTAATCCTGGAGCGCTCCGGATACGATTTCGGAGGCCGATGCACTTCCGCCATCCACCAACACCAGCACCTTCAACCCGTCTGCGATTGGATTAAAGCGCGTCTTGTATACGAAATTGTTCTCGCTGACGCGTCCTACGGAACTTACCGCGACGGAACCCTTGGGAACAAACAGCGACACTATATCGACAGCCTCCTTGAGCATTCCGCCGCCGTTGCCGCGAAGGTCATATACAAGGGTCTTCATCCCTTTTGCCTTCAAGGTACGGATGGAGTTGGCAAGTTCGAATGCAACCCCTTCCGTGAAGCCGGATTGGTAGATATAGCCCGTAGTTGCATCGAGCATTGCGGCGTATTCGATGTCGGGAAGGTGTATCTTCTCCCTGGTCACCGCAATTTCAACGGTGTCGCGGGAATGCGCCTTGATCACGGTGAAATTCACCTTGGTGCCCGGCTGTCCCTTCATCCTCTCGGAACATTCCCCTGAATCGAGCCCGTGGGTCGACACCCCGTCGATGCTGACAATTTCGTCGCAGCACCTGAGTCCGGCCTTCACGGCCGGGGAGTTCTCGTACGGTTCGTTGATTATCACGTTCCCTTCCTTTTCAGGCTTGTAGATGATAGCCCCGATGCCTCCGTACACTTTGCCTACCATCATCCTGAAATCCTCGTTCTCCTCCTCCGGAACATATACGGTATACGGGTCCAGACTGGAGAGCATCGCATCGATGGCGGCTCTTTCCATCCTGTCCACAGGCAGGGTGTCGACATAGGATTTGTCAAGCTCCTTCAGTATGGCGTTCTGGATTTCGACCCACTTGCCGAGCTTGAAATTCTTGGACTGCGCGAATGTCGCGACGGACAGCGCGCAGAACAACACTGCAATAAAGAATCTTTTCATCTCCAAACATATATTTTGTCGCCACGGTGCAGTCTCACCGGGCTGGCCACCGAGCAGCGGCATCCCTTGGGAACCTCCTGCACGGTTTCGAAGTTCACACGTATGTCATCAAGCTCGAATTCGGCCACACCGGTAGTACTGCCTATGACCATCACCTTCTCCCCCTTCGACACCGCGGTCGTCTCCACGCTCACTTCGGCAACGCTTATCTGGTCGAACCAGTTGGTGACTTTCCCGACATAAAGTTTCTTCCTGGTCGCGGCGGAGCCGTAGACCTCGCTCCACTCGCCGAGTTTCGCACCCTGATAGTATCCGTCCCAGAACCCCCGGTTGAACACCTCGGAAAGGCGCTCCTTCAGATCCGCGGCCAGTTCGGGAGTGTATTCTCCACTCATCACCGCATCGGCGGCCCTGCGGTAGCAAGCTGCCGTGCGCTTGACATATTCCGCGCTGCGGGCACGGCCCTCTATCTTGAACACACGCACTCCGGACGCGATGATCTTGTCCATAAATTCTATGGTGCACAAGTCCTTGGGGGACATTATGTACTTGTTGTCAATCTGCAGCCTGTCCCCCGTTTCAAGGTCGGTGACCTCGTATCCGCGGCGGCAGGCCTGGAGACACGCGCCCCTGTTGGCAGAGGAAGCGTACTGGTGCAGGCTGAGGTAGCATTTGCCGGAAACCGCCATACAGAGCGCGCCGTGGGCGAACATCTCTATCCTGACAAGCTCCCCCGAAGGCCCCTTTATCTGTTCGCGGATTATCGTATCGTATATGTCCTTGACCTGGCCGAGGTTGAGTTCCCTTGCAAGGACCACCACATCCGCGAACCGGGCGAAGAACCTGAGGGCCTCGGCATTGGAGACGTTCAGCTGCGTGGAGATGTGGACCTCGAGTCCGATTTCCCTGCAGTATTGGATGGCGGCCATGTCCGACGCGATGATGGCATCCACTCCGGCAGCCTTTGCGGCATCAAGGGCTTCGTGCGCATCCTGAATGTCCTCCGGGTAGAGAACGATATTCAGTGTCATATATGCCTTGACTCCCGCCTCGTGGCAGATTCCTGTGACTTCCTTAAGGTCGGACGGTGCGAAATTGTTGGCGGAGTGGCTGCGCATATTGAGCCTGCCCACTCCGAAATAAACGGAATCGGCGCCTCCCTGAATTGCGGCTCTGAGGCACTCGAAGTTGCCCGCAGGGGCCATTATTTCCAACTTTTCCATCAGTTCTCGCGGCCTACAAGTTTGTATGCGAATCTCTTGAGCGTCTCAAGTTTGACCGCTCCGAGTCCTATGCCTTCCACGGCTTTCAAGGCATTGTCGGTGAAGCGCCCGATTTCCTTTTTGGCGCTTGCATCCACGCCAAGACGCACGTATATGTCCTTTACCGATTTGATTTTGGCGGCTTTCTGCTCGGGGGTGCCGGAGGGCAGGGCCATCGCAGCCTCGAGCTCCCCGCGTGCGGCGGCATCCTTCATCGCACATACCGTCAACCAGCTCTTCTTCTGCTGGATGATATCCCCTCCTATCGGCTTTCCGAAAACCTTCTCGTCCCCGAAAGCGTCCAGATAGTCATCCGCCACCTGGAAAGCCATTCCAAGTTCATATCCATAACTGTACAGGGCATCGGCCTGAGCCGGGGTCGCACCCCCGACAAGGGCTCCTATTTTCGCGGAGCAGGCAAGCAGGACCGCCGTCTTCAAACCTATCATCTTCTCATACTGATCCATCGAGACTTCGCTCTCGCTCTCGAAATCCATATCGTACTGCTGGCCCTCGCATACCTGGGCCGCCGTCTTTGTAAAAAGGCTCAGAATCTCGCCGTGGGCTTTCAGGTGAGTGGCGGTGATGCGGGAGTAACTGTCTATGAGCATCACGTCACCGCTGAGGATGGCGGTGTCCTCTTTCCATTTCTTCCATACGGTTTCCTGCCCGCGCCTGAGCGGAGAACGGTCCATTATGTCATCGTGGATGAGAGTGAAGGTGTGAAAGACCTCAAGAGCCGCAGCAGGTTGCTCGATCTCAGGACAAAGGGTGTCGCTGAAAAGGGAGTAAGCCGTCATACAGAGCTTCGGGCGGATTCGTTTCCCACCTATGGAAATCATATACCTGAGTGGATCATAGAGGCCTTCCGGCTCCCTGGTGAACTCTATGTTGTCGAAGAGTTCGCGGACCTTGTCGTTTATCTGCTGCTCGGAAATCATTTTTCTTTGGCTATTTCCTACAAAGATACATAAAAGTCAGTAAATTTGCGGATGTATGGACCGTGCGCTGAACAAGGAGATTCTGAGGCTGGCTCTTCCGAGCATCCTCGCCAACATTACCGTTCCTATGGTAGGTATTGTGGACACCTCCATCGCCGGCCATCTATCCGGGGGACCCGGCGCCGCGGTATGTATCGGAGGCGTCTCGGTAGGGTCGATGATCTTCAACCTGCTTTACTGGAATTGCGCCTTCCGGCGCACAGGCACCGGCGGGCTCACCGCACAGGCCTTCGGGCGCGGGGACTTCAAAGCCTGCGCCGGGATGCTGATACGCAGCGTGGGGATTGCTCTGATGATAGCCCTGATGACGCTGGCGCTGCAGAATCCCCTTTCCGCACTGGCCCTGCTTGTGGTGGACGGCAGCCCGGAGGTGGAGCAGATGGCGCTCCGGTACTTCTTCATAAGGATATGGGCCGCTCCCGCCACGGTGTCGCTGATGGCCTTCCGGGGATGGTTCGTGGGAATGCAGGATTCGGTGTCCTCGATGTGGACAGACCTGATTGTGAACGGGGTGAACATCGCCGCGTCCCTGGCGCTGTCGTTCGGGATCGGAAGGTGGGACGGAATCGGGTTTGACGGAATCGCGTCCGGGACGGTGATAGCCCAGTACTGCGGGGTCCTGTTTGCGACACTGGTTGCCGCCCTGAAGTACCGCAGGAAAGTATTCGCGCATTTCAGTCTTCCGGAGATCCCATCCCTGTTCAGAATGAAGGAAATCAAGCCTCTGACAAAGATGAACACGGACCTGCTGCTCCGCTCGCTCGGTTTCACGGCCATCTATATGGGATACACCATCATCGCAGCCGGATTCGGGGACACGCTGCTTGCCTGCTCCTCGATAATGATGCAGTTGCTGATGCTGTTCTCCTATTTCACGGATGGATTCGCATACGCGGGGGAGGCGCTGACGGGACGGTTCATCGGAGCGCAGGACAAGCCGGGATTGAAGAAAACCGTGCACTATGTATTCGCGTGGAGCATGGCCGTAGCCGGAGTGTGGGTGGTAATATACTGGGCGGCGGGGACTCCTCTGACCAGGATTCTGACGTCCGATGTCGAAGTCATCGGGGCCTGCGGCGACTTCCTGCCGTGGTTGGTTGCGATGCCGCTGCTGGGATGCGTGGCCTTCACCTGGGACGGCATTTTCCTTGGAGCCACGGCGTCGAAGCAGATACGCAATTCGATGCTGGGTGCAGTTGTCGCGTTCTTCGCGGTGTGGCTGACGTTCAAGGGGATGATTCCGCAGACGGGACCCGGAAGGCTGCACCTGCTGATGGCAGCCTATTTCGCCCATCTGATTTTCAGAACCGTCTATCTGAACTTCGTGTCCTCTTCCAGCATTCCAAGATAGGAATTGTAGCGTTCCGGAGCGATGAGACCCTCGTCCACCGCCGCCTTGACTCCGCATCCGGGTTCGTGGGTGTGCGAGCAGGGGGTGAAGCGGCAATTCTCCGAAGCCTTGAGCATCTCAGGAAAATAGGTGTAAATCTCTTCCTTTTCAACCCCTACGAGGCCGAATCCGCGAAGTCCCGGGGTGTCTATTATGAAGCCACCTTCCTTCAGGGGGTACATCTCGTAAAGGGATGTGGTATGTTTGCCCTGGAGATGGGCCGTGCTGATGTTCCCCACTTTCGGTGCAAGTTCGGGATTGAGGGCCTTGACTATGGAGGACTTGCCGACGCCTGATTCTCCGCTCAGCAGACAGAGGTTGTCCCTGCACAATTCACGCAGGGCGTCAATGCCTTCGCCGCTCTTGGCGGAAGTCCGGATTACAGTGTAACCGGCTTTTGCGTATATGTCCTCGAAGGCTTCGACCTGGTCCTGCGCTTGAGCGGCATAGAGATCGACCTTGTTGAGCACGATGGTCGCGGGAATTCCGTACATCCCACAGCAGACCAGTTCCCTGTCCAGGAAAGGCAGTTTGACTTCCGGGAAGTAGAGGGAAACGACAATTACCGCCCTGTCGAGATTGGTGGCGATGACGTGGCTCTGGCGGGACAGGTTGGTGGATTTGCGCATCAGGCAGTTGCGGCGGTCGAGGATTTCGGTGATGACCGCAGGGTCCTGCTCGCTCGGGGAGTCCGGGCATTCGCACACCACCCTGTCGCCTACAGCAACCGGATTGGTGGAAGTGCCGGCATCCAGCCTCACCTTGCCGCGAAGCACCGCCGGGAACAGGTCCCACTGCGGAAGCTCGCTGAGATAAAAGCGGCTGCCCGCATTCTTGACTACCGTAGCCTCAAGAGTTTTCATACTTGCAAATATATCAAAAACTACAGTTTACGGACAAGGGTAAGGCCGTGGCGCAGCGGAAGAAGGACGGACTCCACCCGGGTGTCCGAGACCAGTGCATCATTGAAGGCGATCAGGCTGCGTGTCTGCGCATCGCAGGAGGGGTTCTCCTCATAGACTTTGCCGTCCCAGAGCGTGTCGTCCACAAGAATCATCCCGCCGGACTTCACGTGAGGCAGCACGGCCTCGAAATATGCGGCATACTCCCTCTTGTTGGCATCGATGAATGCGATATCATAGACCCCGAGGGGTGGAATCAGTTCCATCGCATCCCCGATATGGAGGCATATCCTGTCGCTCACTCCGGCCCTGTCCCAGCCTTCCCGGGTCATTTCCTCCAGTTCGTCATTGAGCTCCAGAGTGTCCACCACTCCGCCATCCCCGAGCCCGAATGCCAGGCAGGCGGCGGAATAACCGGTAAAGGTGCCCACCTCCAATATCCTGGAAGCCCCCGTGAGCTCGACAAGCATCTTCAGGAACGCCCCCTGAATCTTGCCCGAGAGCATATGGGGATAATTGGTACGGATGTTCGTTGCGCGCTCTATCCAGTCCAGGGCCGCCTCCTGCACTGGCGAGAAGATCCTGCTGTGCTCGCGGGAATATTTGTCGCACGGAGTTTCCATTATCTGTAAACAAGTGAAGACGGGTGTGAAAAAATTTCAGCGCACAGTCCGCTCAATTCCTCCGCGCTGACGCTTTCAATCAATGCCTTGTTCTCCTCATCGGAGCTGACTTTGCCGAAGGAAAGCATACTCTTTCCCATACTCAGGCATTGGGTCTCCCCGCTGTCCGAACCGATTGCGAGCTGGCCCAGAATCTGCCGCTTGGCAGCGGCAAGGGCCTCGAGTGTCATCGGCTCGTTGATAAAACCGTTGACAATCACACCGATGGCATCAAGACATTTCTTCAGGTTCTTCTTGTCGCAGCCGAGGGTTATCGCCATCACTCCGGTATCCGAATACTGGGTATAGCAGCATTCCACCCCGTAAACCCAGCCGTTCTTTTCCCGCAGTTCCTTACCCAGCAGGGAATTTGACGCGGGACCTCCGAGGATGTTTGCAAGGAGCACGGCCGCTATTCGTTTCCGCCCGTCGTACAGGGACGGAGCGCTGAACCCGACAACCGCATTGGCTTCGTGGTCGGAGCGCTTCCTTGTCACTTCAAAGGACTTTGCCACCACCGTCTTCCCCGGTGCGGCGTCATCGCTGCAAGTCATCCGGGATGCAGCCAGACTCCCGGTCTTCGATTCCAGCATCGAAAGCATCTTCTCTTCCGGAATGTCAGCCACTATCGACACCACCATATTCTCCGCCCTGAAGAACTTCCTGTAATATGAGCACAGATCCTCCCGGGTAATCCGTCCGACAGATTCGGCCGTGCCGAGAATAAGTCTTCCCAGGGGATGACCGTCGAAAAGAGACTTCTCGAAATTGTCATAGATGTCATCCGCCGGAGTATCTTCATAGGACATTATCTCATCCAGCACGACTCCGCGTTCGGTCTCGATTTCCTTCTCCGGGAAGGATGCTTCCGTCGCAAGCTCCATCAACAGGGACAGGGCCGTGTCCAGGTCCTCCTTCAGGGACGTTGAATGCAGCACTATCTCTTCCTTTGCAGTATATGCATTGAGTTCGCCTCCCAGCGAATCGAGGGTGGCGTTGATTTCCTCCGCACTGCGGTGCGCGGTCCCCTTGAAGATGGTGTGCTCCACGAAATGGGCGGTCCCTTCCGGGAAAGAATCAGCCTCGCTGCGCGTCCCGCAACGCGTGGTGACTGCGCAATACGCTACAGCCGACCGCGGATTGCACTTGAAAGCATATCCCAGACCGCAGGGAAGTTTACCTGTCAGCATGTTTCAGAAATCTTGAAATGATGGACAAGTCCTTTCCGGTAAAGCCGACGGACTCATATGAATCGAACGGCCTCGTACGGAAGAAGAAAAGTTCGTGGGTGTCCGCGGATACGGCATACTGGTAACTTTTCGCACCGGACTGGGGATACTGGGGGCATACGACAATACCGACAAGGCACTTACTCCCTTCGACAAACGCCGTCTCCGTCTCCTGTCGGGTGCACCTTGTTATCCCGGGCGAGAGACTCGCAGAGGCATCCATGTCGCTGTCGGCTATCAGCATCTCGCTGTAGGAGTTCCTGATAAGGTTCTTGTTGTAGCGGGCGAGACCTACAAGGCTCCTTCCTTCCATCACTCTCGCATCCTCGGCATAAGTCTGGACGACATCCACGAATATCGGAAGGACAGTGGCGAGTTTTCCGGAAGACAGGTCCGACCTGTCGAACGGAATGATTATGATGTCGAAGGCCGAGTCGAAATCGGCGCTTCGGGATGTTTTTCCGCCTTTGGACAGGGAAAGGAAGACAAGTCCCGGCTCGGAATCCTTGTACACCACCCTGAGAAAATAAAAGGTGGAATTAGTCTTGAGCCTGTCATAATCCTCCTCCGAGCAGAACTCGTAAGGAGACACCCTCCACCTGGTCTTCACGGCATCCTCCAGCACCATATCCAGCATCTGGTCATCGCTCAGCACGACCTTGGTGGTCCTGGAATAGAAATCCGCGAGCCTCGCCTTGATGGTGTACACCTTTCCCTGTGCGCCGCACGTCAAGCAGAAGGACAGCGCAAGGAAAAGTACGATTGACAGTTTCCTGAATGCCGGCATCTCAGATCACGCGGAAATCAACCTATTTCGGCACCGTTCGACAGGGTCTCGGCGGGCGTGATGAAACGCATCTTCCCGTCCCCCTGACGAGCCATCAGAATCATTCCCTTGCTCTCGATGCCCTTTATTGTCCTGGGAGCGAGATTCGCAAGTATGCATATCTGCTTGCCGACCATTTCCTCCGGAGTGTAGTACTCGGCGATACCGGAGACGATGGTGCGCCGGTCAATGCCCGTGTCTATGGTAAGTTTGAGAAGCTTGTCCGTCTTCGGCACCCTTTCCGCCTCAAGGACGGTCGCAGTGCGTATGTCCATCTTCCCGAAATCGTCGAAAGTCACCTGCTCTTTCTGCGGGGCCACCCTCTTCGCCGCTTCGGCAGCCTCTGCGGCAGCGCGCTCCGCGCGGATCTTTTCGAGTTTGGCAAGCTGCACGCCAATCTCGGCGTCCTCTATCTTCGCGAACAGAAGTTCGGCCTGGGAAAGCGCATGACCGGCCTCCATAATGTCACTGCGGCCGAGGTCTTCCCATTTCAAATCCATTCCCAGCATTCCGCGCAGCTTTTCGCAGGCGAACGGAGTGAAAGGCTCGAAGGCAATCGCAAGGTCGGCACAGATTTGCAACGAGACGTTGAGGATGGTGGCGACGCGGCCCATATCCTCCTTGGCGACCTTCCACGGCTCGGTGTCGGAGATGTACTTGTTTCCGGCACGGGCGATGGACATTGCATCCTTGAGGGCCTCACGGAAATGATATTCCTCGATGTTCTTCTCCAGTGATGCGCGCAGCACGGGAATCTCCGCGAGGACCTCGCGATCGACATCCTGAAGTTCGCCTGCAGCAGGCACCTTCCCGTCGAAATATTTGTGGGTAAGGACAACGACGCGGTTGACGAAGTTGCCGAAAATGGCTACCAGTTCCGAATTGTTGCGCTGCTGGAAATCCTTCCACGAGAAGTCGTTGTCCTTTGTCTCGGGAGCATTGGCGGTCAGAACATAACGGAGCACGTCCTGCTTCCCGGGGAAGTCCTGCAGATATTCGTGAGCCCATACGGCCCATCCTCGGGACGTCGAAATCTTGTCTCCCTCGAGGTTGAGGAACTCGTTGGCGGGAACGTTTTCCGGAAGGATATATCCGTCACCGTAAGCCTTGAGCATCGAAGGGAATACTATGCAATGGAAAACTATGTTGTCCTTGCCGATGAAGTGGACCAGTTTCGTATCGGAAGACTTCCACCATTTCTCCCAATCGTCAGGAAGCAGTTCCTGAGTGTTCGAGATATATCCGATGGGAGCATCGAACCACACGTACAGCACCTTCCCTTCCGCTCCTTCCACCGGCACCGGGACACCCCAGTCCAGGTCGCGCGTCACCGCCCTGGGCTGCAGTCCGCCGTCCTTGTGGCCCTCGAGTATCCACTCGCGGAGCCACTGCTCATAATCCTGGAGCGGAAGGTACCAATGGGTAGTCTTCTTCTTGATTGGAGCGGCACCGCTGAGCTTGGACCTGGGGTCTATGAGCTCCTCCGGGCTCAAAGTGCTGCCACACTTCTCGCACTGGTCGCCATACGCGCCTTCCGCACCGCATTTGGGGCAGGTCCCCACTATGTACCTGTCGGCGAGGAAAGTCTTCGCCTCCGGGTCATAGTACTGCTCGCTCTCCCGGGTAATGAATTTGCCCTCGTCGTAGAGTTTCCTGAAAAAACCCGAGGCATTGGCCTCGTGGACTTTGGAAGAAGTGCGGCCGTATATGTCGAAATTGATGCCGAGTCCCTTGAAAGACTCGTCTATTATCCCATTGTACTTGTCAACGATATCCTGCGGGGTACAGCCCTGCTGACGGGCCTTGATGGTGATGGGGACTCCGTGTTCATCGGATCCGCACACGTAGAGAACTTCCTCCCCACGAAGCCTGAGATACCTTACATAGATATCGGCAGGCACATATACACCGGCAAGATGCCCGATGTGCACAGGGCCGTTGGCATAAGGCAGTGCACAAGTCACCAGAGTACGTTTGAATTTCTTGTCCATATTCTATTCCAATTGTTTCTTTATCTTTTTCTGAATTTTCTGAAGCGACATTATCTTGGAAAGTATTTCCGTCTGCTCATCCTCTCCGGCTTCGGGAAGCTGTTTCTTCAAATCCTCTATCTTTGTCTGAAGGACCTTGTCATTGTATTTGAGGATGGCCCTGGGTACATACATCACCAGCCACGACCCTGTCGCGGTAAGCGAAGCCGAGAAAGGCGTGTACGTAAGCTGGTATTTCTCCATCGAATGCGATGCCGCCACTTCCCTCACATCCGCGTCCTCGGAGTCCAGCAGCGTACGGATAATACCGTCTTGAGGCAATCCTTCATCATAAGCGGCGAAGTATGCATCGAAGACGGATGCATATCTCCTGTTTGCAAAAACCCCGCTGCCGAGGGAAGCACGGATGAATTCCGCCACCGTGTATTCCTGACCTTCCGGCTCGAAATAAGGGGAATCCGTCGGGAATTCCAGGATTTCGCGACCGAACTGCAGTATGAAGTCCAGAAGTTCCTCCTCGATGGGAGCGAGTATCCTGTTCTCGAGAACGGGCTCATCCGCAGGAGTCTCGGGCGTCCGGCGGGGCGTCTCGGCAGGAGCGGCGGCCGCCGCATGGGAAGTCTTCTCAACGCGGGAGAAGAGGATGTTGGCGTCTATTCCGAATTTGGCGCTGCAGGTCTGGGAATACACCTGCCTCTTCACCGGATCGGGGATGGCGGCAATGGTGTCCGCTATGTCATTTATAAGGTTGGCCTTCTTCAAAGGGTCCCCCGCCGCGTCACTGAGAAGGAGTTCGGTCTTGAATGCGATGAAATCCTGCTCGTTGGCTGCAAGGAAGTCGTTGAATTCCTGAAGGGTATGGCTGCGGCCGAAGGAATCGGGGTCCTCCCCTTCCGGAAGAAGGACGACCTTCACGTTGAGACCCTCGGACAGCACCATATTGATGCCGCGGATAGCGGCGTGGATACCTGCCTTGTCTCCGTCATACATTATCGTAAGGTTCTCCGTGAACTTGTGGATGAGACGTATCTGCTCCACCGTGAGCGAAGTCCCGCAGGAGGCCACCACGTTCGGGATGCCAAGTTGCTGGAGGGTGATGACATCTACGTTGCCCTCGACCAGTATGCATTTCTCGCGACGTGCGATTTCGCTCTTCGCGTACGAGATTCCGAGCAGGGAACGGCTCTTGGTATAGATTTCCGTTTCCGGAGAGTTCACGTACTTGGCCGGATTGTCCGACTTGAGCGTACGTCCCGAAAATGCGATCACCCTGCCGCTGACGGAATGGATCGGGAACATCACCCTTTCACGGAAACGGTCCGTGAGCGTACCGTCCTCGTGCTGTACCGTAAGTCCGGCGGCAACGAGATACTCCAGCTTGTAGCCTGCGGCAAGAGCCGCCGCCGTGAGCCTGTCCTTCCCGGACGGCGCCCATCCCAGGGAAAATTTCGCGATGGTGGCATCTTCCAGCCCCCTTGAATGCAGATATGCCAGACCCACGGCCGAGCCTTCCGGAGTTTTGAGCTGGTCAACGAAGAACTTCAGTGCGAATTCCGTCACCAGCATAAGGCTCTCGACACGTCCGCGACGGGCAATCTCCTCGGCGGAAAGTTCCTCCTCCCGGATTTCGATATGATACTTGTTCGCAAGATACCTCAACGCTTCCGCATACGAGCAATGCTCGTGTTCCATCACAAAGCCCACGGCGGAACCGGCCTTGCCGCATCCGAAGCATTTATAAATGCCCTTCGAGGGAGTCACATAGAACGACGGGGTCTTCTCGTTGTGGAAAGGGCAGCAGGCGACGAAACTCGCGCCCCTCCTGCGGAGAGTGACGAAATCGCCTACGACCTCTTCGATTCTGACGGCATCCTCTATTTGTCTGACTGTTTCGGCAGGTATCATTGTGCAACTTCGCAAAGGAATTTCAAACGGACAAGACGTATCTCATCCCTTGAATAAATATTTTCTCCAAGCACCTGAAGCGCATCGTCCACGGAGTCCGTCTCGGCCTCCTCCCGGAAGTACGAGTAGATGTCTCCGATAACCTCGCTGTCAAGCACCGACTTGATGTAGTAATCCAGATTCAGTTTCGTGCCACTCTGGACTATGGTCTCAATCTCCGTGAGGAGCTCGTCCATCGAAAGGTCCATCGAGTGCGCGATATCTTCGAGCGGGAGTCTGAAATCGACTTTCTTGATAATCTGTATCTTCTTCTCGGAACGTCCGGCGGCGCTCTTCACTACAAAATCATCCGGCCTCTCTATCTCGTTCTCCTTGACGTATTTGCCAATCAGGTCCAGGAATTCCTGCCCGAACTTTCGGGCCTTCCCCTCTCCGACTCCCTGACAGTTCCTCAGTTCGTCGAAGGTGAGCGGATAGCTTATGGACATATCATCGAGCGAAGGGTCACCGAAAATGATCCACGGCTGGAGCCCCAGCCTGCGGGACATATCCTTCCGCAGGTCCTTGAGCATCGCGAGCAGGACAGGATCTCCGGCGCCACCCCTTGCGGCAGCGGCATCCGAAGCAGCGTCGTCATCCACATCGTCGTCGGCGCTCTGGTTCCCGTTGGTGAAATTCCTGTCTTCCACAAGGTCAAGTTGCCAGGGATTCTCATAGAACTGCTTTCCGAGCGGAGTGACGTAAATCAGTCCGTAGGTCTCTATCTCCTTGTCCAGGAGGTGAAGGATGAGCCCCTGGTGGATGACGGCCGCCCAGAACTTCTCGCTGTGCTCCGACCCCGCACCGAACAGCTCAATCCTGTCGTGGTTGTAGGATTTGATAAGGGCAGTGTCGTTTCCGGCAAGGATGGCTGCAAGATGCTCTATCTTGAAATGTTCCTTCAGCGAAGAGATGAGCTTTATGACCATCTTCATCTCTGCCCTCCCGTCAAACATCTCCTTCGGATGCAGGCAGTTGTCGCAGGAACCGCAATTGTCCTGCAGATAATCCTCTCCGAAATAATTCAGTAGAAGTTTCCTGCGGCATTGGCTGGACTCCGCATAAGCCACCACCTCGGTAAGCAGCTGTTTGCTGATTTCCTGCTCGGCGACCGGCTTGCCCTGCATGAATTTCTCCAGTTTCTGGATATCCTTGTAGCTGTAGTATGTTATGCAGACTCCCTCCTTTCCGTCCCTTCCCGCACGTCCTGTTTCCTGATAGTAGCTTTCGACGCTCTTCGGAATGTCGTAGTGGATGACGAAACGCACGTCGGGCTTGTCTATTCCCATTCCGAATGCGATGGTCGCCACTATCACGTCCACTTCCTCCATCAGGAACTTGTCCTGGTTCTCCGCCCTGACCTTGGCGTCCAGCCCGGCGTGGTAGGGAAGGGCCTTGATTCCGTTGATTTGGAGGAATTCGGCCATTTCCTCAACCTTGTGACGGCTGAGACAATAAAGTATTCCCGATTTCCCCGGGTTCTGGCGTATGTATCTTACTATATCCTTTTCGGCCTCGACCTTGTCCCTGACCTCATAATAAAGGTTCGGACGATTGAACGAGGACTTGAACACCTTTGCATCAGGTATGCCGAGGTTCTTGAGGATGTCGCTCTGCACCTTCGGGGTGGCCGTAGCCGTAAGGGCAATGATGGGTGCACGTCCTATGGTGTCCACTATGGAGCGGATGCGGCGGTATTCCGGACGGAAATCGTGGCCCCATTCGGATATGCAGTGCGCCTCATCCACGGCATACATCGAAATTCTTACAGTCCTCAGGAACGCCACGTTCTCCCCCTTGGTCAGGGATTCGGGGGCGACGTAAAGAATCTTTGTCCTGCCGCTGCGCACATCCGCCTTGACCTCTTCGATTTCACCTCTGGTGAGCGAGGAATTGAGGAAATGGGCCACGCTTTCGTTGTTGCTTACGAAGCCGCGTATTGCATCCACCTGATTCTTCATCAGCGCAATCAAGGGAGAGATGACTATTGCCGTTCCCTCCATCAGGAGCGAGGGCAACTGATAGCAAAGAGACTTGCCTCCGCCCGTAGGCATAAGGACAAACGCATCACCTCCCCCGACAAGATGGGTTATCACGGATTCCTGGTCTCCCTTGAACGCGTCATATCCGAAGAATTCCTTCAGAGTCCTGTGTATGTCTGCTGATGTTACCTGCATACCGTTAGGAAATATGTTGTTCGAAATCCTGCATACACTTCACGAGGGCATCCACATCATCCTGCGAACAGGCATTGTATATCGACGCCCTGAATCCTCCCACCGTGCGGTAGCCTTTTATTCCCACAATCCCGCACTCCTGCGAAAAGGCAAGGAACCTTTCCTCGAGCCCTTCGTTTCCTGCCGCCATCCTGAAGCACACATTCATCACGGAACGGTCCTCCACCGCTGCCGTACCCTCGAAAAGAGGATTGCGGTCGATCTCGGCGTAGAGGGTTCCCGCCTTGAGCTCATCGGAGGCCTGCATTGCTGCAACCCCTCCTCGGGCCAATATCCAGCGCAAGGTTCTGTTCATCACGTAGATGGGAAATACCGGAGGGGTGTTGGGCATTGAGCCGTTATCCACATACGTCCGCAAGTCAAGCAGAGTGGGAATATGCCTGCTTACTCTGCCCAGAAGCTCCGTTTTCACGATGGCGAAGGCAACCCCGGCCGTACCGGCATTCTTCTGCGCCGAACCGTATATCATTGCATATCTGCTCACGTCTACAGGTCGGCTGAGTATGTCGGAAGACATATCCGCGACAAGCGGTACGGGAGAATCGATGTCCTCACGTATTTCAGTGCCGTAGACGGTATTGTTGGTCGTGACGTGCAGATAGTCCAGGTCGTGCGGGATGACGAACCCCTTGGGGATATGGTTGTAGGAATCCTCCCTTGAACTTGCAATCGCATACGCATCGCCTATCCCCTGCGCCTCCTTCAGCGCCTTGTGCGCCCAGATTCCGGTATCGAGGTATGCGGCCTTCCTCTCGAGAAAATTCATCGCCGCCAGAAGGAAACCCATCGTCGCCCCGCCGCTGAAAAACACCACCTGATAACCGTCGGGGACAGCGAGAAGTTCCCTCCACAGGGCCCTTGTCTCATCCATCAATCCGTTCCATTCCTTCGAGCGGTGTGAAGTGCAGAGCAAGGGGATGCCTGAACCCCCGAAGTCCTTTACGGCCCCGGCGGCATCCTCGAGCACCTCCCGCGGAAGCAGGCTTGGTCCGGCATTGAATATGTGCAGTTCCCTTTCCACGGCTTACAAGTACCTAAAGTTAGCAATACTTTTGATTCTGTCAAAAAAAACCTCTTCCAGGGAAAGTCTCACCCGCACTTCCATCCTGCATACGGTGCCGAAGTCCTGGCTTCTCTGGGGAAGATCCATATCCTTTATCACTTTCATCACCGAAGGCATCCTTTCATACCCGAACTCGAGGGCGCCCCACCTTCCGGCAATCTTTTCCACTCTCTGCGCATTTGCAAGAGCCTGCGCCGTACTTTCCCTGTACGCCCGTATGAGTCCCGGGATTCCCAGTTTGATTCCTCCGAAATATCGGGTCACCACCACGGCGACATCGCTCAGGGCGGCGCTGTCTATCTGGCCCAGAATCGGGCGTCCGGCGCTTCCTGCCGGCTCCCCGTCGTCGGAAGCCCTGAACAGGGCTCCGTCATATCCGATACGGTATGCCAGGCAATGATGCCTGGCATCGTGATACTCCTTCCTTTCCTTTTCGAGGATATCCTTGGCTTCCTGCTCGGATTCCACGGGGAAGGCGTGCGCGATAAAACGGCTTCCCTGGTCCTTGAATACGCCTTCCGAAGGGGCAAGAATGCTGGAATATGTATCAGAAACAACGCTCATACTAGTCCAAATTTAGCAAATCTTTTTTATATTCGCCCTATGATTTACAGATACCGCATCACTCTCCCCGGAATCAAGGGATTTTTCAGAATATACAAGGTTCATTCGAGCAACACGCTATACACGCTGCATCGCCAGATGATGGTCGATATGGAATTCGCCGCCGACCAGCCCATTCTTTTCAAAGCTCTCGACGCTGAAGGCAATGTCATTGCCAGATATGCGCTGGTGGACCTTGGATTCGGGACCGTGGATGACGTGACGATCGATGGAATCATCAAACAGGGATGCACGTCTCTGGTGTATTTCTACGATACCAAAGCGAAAAAATACGTCACCCTGACACTCGAAGGCGAACCGGAAAAATGCACTGCGGCTTTCAAACCGGAAATCGTCGACGCAAAAGGTCCGAATCCCGTGGATTTCGACAACGGATACGTAGCATTCGAGGATCTGCCTCAGGAGCACAGGCGCATTCCTTCCCTGGGAGATTCGGATCCGGATGAAGAGGACGAGGATGACGACGAGGAAGTCGAAGAGGAAGACGCATCCGATGAGGATGGAAAGGAAATTTACGACGAAAACGAATAGCATAGTTTATGAAAGCAAAACATATTCTTTCTACCATTGCTTTGGC
>JAKSJY010000049.1 GCA_024402025.1 Bacteroidales bacterium | reverse complement strand
GGCAGGACTCCTTTTTAGTTGACTAAAGGTAAATAAATATTATGGCAGAAGTTCATTACATGAGCCAGGAAGGGCTCGAACAACTCAAGAAAGAGCTCGCGCAGGCTCTCGAGCAGCGTCCGGTAATTTCGGCGGCCATCGCGGAAGCACGCGAAAAGGGCGATCTCTCCGAGAATGCCGAGTACGAGGCTGCGCGAGAGGCGCAGGGGCTCCTTGAAATCCGCATTTCCAATCTTCAGGACAAGATAGCAAAGGCAAAGGTTCTGGATGCATCCCAGCTCAGCACGGATAAGGTCCAGATGCTTACCAAGGTCAAAGTGGAGAACATTGCAGCAAAGCAGGTTATGGAATTCACCATCGTCGGCGAGACGGAGGCGGATTTCTCCAAAGGCAAACTTGCCGTGACAACTCCTATCGCCAAGGCCCTTATGGGTCACGGCAAGGGGGAGATTGTCGAGGCCCAGGTTCCTTCGGGCGTTCTCAAGTTCAAGATTATCGACATCTCCATCTGATGGCTACCATTTTCACACGTATCGCAAACGGGGAGATCCCTTCGTACAAGTGTGCGGAGAGCGAGGATTTCTATGCATTCCTCGACATCAGCCCGCTCTCGGAGGGGCATACTCTCGTCATCCCCAAGAAGACCGAAGACGACTACGTCTTCAATCTCGACGAAAAAACCTATGAGGGGCTCTGGGCTTTCGCCCGCAAGGTCGCCGTGGCTCTGAAGGCGGCCGTGCCGTGCAAGAGGGTCGGAGTCGCCGTCCTCGGTATGGAAGTGCCGCACACCCACATCCACCTCGTTCCGCTTCAGACGGAAGGGGATCTGGATTTCCGCAAGGAGCGTCCTGTGGTAAGCGATGAAAGAAAGGCTGAAATAGCCGCAGCAATTTTGAAGGAATATGAGAAATTATAGTTTTGCCGCAGGCCTGATCTGCCTTGCGTGTGCAGTATCCTGTGCCCCTAAGGCCAGTGTTTCCGGCGTAGTCGCCGATGCCCCCGGCGAGGTTCTTACTGTTGAGAAACTTACCGTTTCCGGCACCGAGGTGATAGATTCCGTAAAGACGGGTGCGGACGGCGCTTTCAAGTTCAAGCTCGATGTCAGGAAAGGTCAGCCCGAATTTGTATATGTATACCGTGGAGACCTCAAGCTCTCGTCTCTTCTTCTCGCAGAGGGGGATAGGGTAAGTTTCGAGGCCGACACCCTCGGACACTGGACGGTTTCCGGCTCCGAGGAGTGCGAGCTGCTCAGGCAGGTGGAGTCCGATTTCAGTGAGTTCATCCTGAAATTCGTTGCGGCTCCGACCAACGCCGAAATGTCCAAGGTCTATATCGACTACTACAGAAGCAGGATTGCATATCTTCTCTCGCATCCTTATTCGATGACTGTCATTCCGGTTCTGTACCAGCATATCAATGAAGCCACTCCGGTATTCTCCCAGTCCACCGACGCGCTGTATTGGCGCAGGGCTGCCGACTCCCTCGCAACGGTCTATCCCGATTCGAAATATGTCAAGGCCGTCGACAAGGAAGCCGCGAGACTTGAAAACAACCTCTCCCTGAATGCCGCAATCCTTCACGCGCGTGAAGTCGGATTCCCCGATATGGCGATGCCCGATGTCAAAGGGGAGTCTGTAACCCTCAGCGGCGTGGAGTCGAAGGTGGTTCTGCTTCATTTCTGGGATGTCAACGATGCTGCGGCCAAACTCTTCAACCAGGACGTGCTCAAGCCTCTGTACAAGAAGTACCATTCCCGCGGTCTTGAAATATACGCCGTCGGCGTGACTTACGACAAGGCCGGATGGGCGTCGATAGTGAAGGCTCAGGAACTCCCCTGGATAAACGTATGTGACGGCTATGGCATCGAGTCCAGAGCCCTTGCGCTGTATAACGTCCAGGAGCTGCCGACAACCCTGCTGATTACGGACGGGGCAATCTCATCCGCCAAGATAAAAGGCGAAGCGGGTCTTCGCAATGAAATGGAAAAGCTGCTCAAGTGAGCAGCTTTTTTCAGAATATCTGTTTCTTGCTGACGGTCGCGACGAATTCCTTGAGATAGAACGGTTCGAAATACGCGACGTCCTCGAATTGTCCTTTTTCGTATCTTTCCATCATCGGAGCGAGCATCGCGTCTGCGCGTGGGCAGCATTGCACGAACTCCGCATCGCTTCCCGCGAACGCCTCCCGGCATTTTTCCGCGCCGTCCCCGATGACGAGGACCTTGCCCTCGGCCCTCTGCTGCGCGAAGGACTCCTCGGTGATAACCTGAGGTGCGATGTCCGAAATCCTTTCGGACCGCTTGCCGTCGATTCTGAATACCGCGGTGTAAACTTCCATCCTCCTTGCGTCAATCATCGGGAGTATGTACCTGCACCCGTCCGGAACGAGGCCGTCGGCAAAGGCCTGGGCCGCCAGTGTCTCGAGTGTGTCGACTGCGACGAGAGGCAGTCCTGCCCCGAAGCAGAGTCCTTTGGCCGTCGAGACGCCAACCCGCAGTCCGGTGTATGAGCCCGGGCCGGAGCTGACGCACACTGCCGAGCAGTCTCTGGCCGAGAGTCCGCGCTCTGCGAGCATTTCCTGGATGAAGGGTGCGGTCAGCGATGCCTGGCTGCGCGGAGTGTCGCTGATTCTTTTTGAAACGATGGCTCCATCCTCGCACAGGGCGGTGGAGCAGAGAGACGTCGAGGTCTCGATAAGGATGATTCTGTTATGCTGCAATATCTTTGGCTGAAGAGAACAGCTGTTCTATTTTAGGGAAAATGAATCCGGTGAGTTTGTCAATCCACCCGTAGATCAGGGAGTCGTCCATAAACTTCGTTCCGAGATGGAGCATCTTGTCGTTCACGTCATTGAACAGGGTGAACAGCAGTCCGAGGACCAGGGCGGTATTGAGAATAGCCATCGCGAACCCGAGCAGCCGGTTGACCCAGCCGAGCGAGATGGCGCTGATAAGTTTCGAGATGATGGTTGCGCAGAGTTTGAGGACAAGCACCGTGCAGATGACGATGATCAGGAATGAAATGATGTACAGCAGCGTTCCGCTGGTTTCGATGTACTCTCCTATCCGTTCCCCGACCCTGCCCGCGAAGGTGAAGGCGAGCTTTCCGCTGACCACTATCGCCGCCAGTGCAAATGCCTGTTCGACAAAGCCTTTGCTTATCCCGCGGACGACAGCCGGGATGAACAGTACGAGAAGAACTATGTCCAGAACTGCCATGCGGATTTGTTAAAGAGACAATAAATTGTTAAATTTGCCGACTGCAAAATTAGCTAATTTTTATGACATTCAAAGAATACAAAGGACTGGATCTCGTCGGAACTGCGGCAGATATTCTTCAGCGCTGGAAGGAGCATCATGCGTTCGAAAAGTCGCTTGAGCTCAGGGAGGGAGCTCCGGAGTTCATCTTCTTCGAAGGCCCCCCGAGTGCGAACGGAATGCCCGGAATCCACCACGTGATGGCCCGCAGTATCAAGGATGCCATTTGCAGATACAAGACTCAGTCGGGGTTCAAGGTACGCCGCCGCGCCGGATGGGACACGCACGGACTTCCCGTAGAACTCGGGGTCGAGAAGAAACTCGGCATCACCAAGGAGGACATCGGTACGAAGATCAGCGTCGAAGAGTACAACCGCACCTGCCGCGAGGCCGTGATGACCTATACCAAGGAGTGGCGCACGCTCACCGAGCGCATCGGCTACTGGGTGGATATGGATGACCCGTATATCACTTATGACAACCGGTATATCGAGACTTTGTGGTATCTGCTCAAGGATATTTACAAGAAAGGCTATCTGTACAAGGGCAAGTCCATCCAGCCGTACAGCCCCGCCGCCGGGACCGGCCTCAGCTCGCACGAGTTGAACCAGCCCGGATGCTACAGGGATGTCAAGGACACGACCTGCTGCGCCCAGTTCAAGGTGGTCGGGGAGGATGAGCTTTACTTCCTTGCCTGGACGACCACACCCTGGACCCTTCCTTCGAATACGGCGCTCTGCGTTGGGCCCAACATAGATTACGTGAAGGTGCGCAGCTCCAATCCGTACACGGGCAAACCTGCGACATATATTCTCGCCGAGGCGCTGGTAGGTGCCTGGTTCAATGACAAGGTCGCCTATGAGGTTCTCCCCGGATCCTTCAAGGGCAGCGAACTCGAGGGAATGCGCTACGAACAGCTCATTCCCTGGTTCAAACCGGAGGATGGCGCTTTCCGCGTAATACTCGGAGACTATGTGACCACCGAGGACGGAACCGGCATTGTGCACATCGCGCCCACCTTCGGAGCAGATGACGCCAAGGTGGCGAAGGCTGCCGGTGTCCCGGGAATGTACGTTACGGACGTCAACGGAGACCCTCAGGCCCAGGTGGATCCCAGAGGCCGCTTCTACTGCATCGAGGACCTCGATCCCGAATATGTGGCCGGCCACGTCAGTGAGGAATACGGGCCCTGGGCGGGACGTTATGTAAAGAACGCTTATGACGCTTCCCTTCCGGAGGATGCGCCTACCCTTGACATTGACATTTGCCTGATGCTCAAGGCGGATTCGAGAGCCTTCCGCATCGAAAAGCACGTGCATACGTATCCGCATTGCTGGAGGACCGACAAGCCTGTCCTCTATTATCCCCTGAACTCCTGGTTCATCAAGGCCACCGCCGTGCGCGAGAAGATGATGGAACTCAACGACTCCATCGTCTGGAAACCGGAGGCGACCGGTACCGGGCGCTTCGGGAAGTGGCTGGAGAATATCCAGGACTGGAATCTCAGCCGAAGCCGCTATTGGGGCACTCCTCTGCCTATATGGCGCACCGAAGACGGGAAGGAGGAAATCTGCATAGGCAGCATCGCGGAACTGTATTCCGAAATAGAAAAGGCCGTCAAGGCCGGTGTCATGGACTGCAACCCTCTCTCGCAGAAGGGATTCGATCCCTCCGACATGTCCAAGGAGAACTATGACAGAATCGACATCCACAGGCCTTATGTCGACAACATCACTCTGGTGAGTGAAAGCGGCAAGCCTATGAAGAGGGAAAGCGACCTGATCGACGTATGGTTCGACTCCGGCTCGATGCCTTATGCGCAGACGGGTCTCCGCGGAAAGGACACCCCCGATTTCGGCGCTACCGCGGACTTCATCGCCGAGGGTGTGGACCAGACGAGAGGGTGGTTCTACACTCTTCACGCCATCCATACTATGGTAAGCGGCACGCCTGCATTCAAGAGAGTGATTTCCAACGGACTCGTTCTCGACAAGAAGGGTGAGAAGATGAGCAAGCGCCTGGGCAATGCCGTCGATCCGTTCCAGGCTATGGACAATTACGGGCCCGATGCGTTGAGGTGGTATATGCTTACCAACGCCCAGCCTTGGGACAATCTCAAGTTCGACGAGGCCGGCGTCGAGGAGGTGAAGCGCAAGTTCTTCGGAACCCTTTACAACTGTTATTCCGTTTTCGCTCTCTATGCGAACATCGACGGATTCGATCCGCAGGCGCAGGCCGTGCCCTATGCATCCAGACCGCTGTTCGACCGCTGGATCATCAGCAAGCTGAACACCCTTGCAAAGGGTGTGACCGCAGCTTACGAGGACTATGACATAACCCTTGCGGGACGACTTGTCCAGGATTTCGTATGCGACGACCTGTCCAACTGGTATATACGTCTCAACAAGAAACGCCTCTGGGGATCGGGTATGACCCAGGACAAACTTTCGGCATATCAGACCTTCTATGAGGCTCTCAAGGACATCGCCCTGCTTGCGGCTCCCATCGCTCCTTTCTTTATGGAGAGAATGTATCTCGACCTGGTGCCGGATGCGGAGTCGGTGCACTATTGCGCTATGCCTTCCTGTGACGAAGGCCTGATAGACGCCGCGCTGGAGGAAAGCATGGCGTTTGCCCAGAAGGCCTCCTCGATGGTGCTGGCCCTGAGAAAGAAAGTCGGCATCAATGTCCGCAAGCCACTCGCGAAGGTCCTTGTCCCCGTTCTTGACGATGAGGTCAGGGCGCATATAGAAAAGGTGAAGGACATCTTCCTTACGGAAGTCAACGTCAAGGAAATCGAATTCCTGCGTGACACGACCGGGATCATCACCAAGCGCATCAAGCCCAATTTCCGTACGCTCGGCAAGAAATACGGTGCCCAGATGAAGGGAATAGCCGCCGCTTTCGCGCAATTCGACCAGAACGTGATCGCCGCCATCCAGGCAGCGGGAACCTATACCGTGGAGATTGGCGGTACAGGCGTCGTCCTCGAGAGCGAAGATTATGAAATCACTTCCGAGGATATGCCGGGCTGGCTCGTGGCTACCGAGGGTTCGCTGACTGTCGCCCTTGACATCCAGCTTACTCCGGAACTTGTACGCGAGGGAATAGCCCGCGAACTTATCCATCCCATCCAGAATCTCCGCAAGGTCAGCGGCTTCGACGTCACTGACCGCATCCATACAGTAATTTATGCCGGCAAGGAGTACGATGCCATCAAGGATGCCCTTGGTGAATTCGGCGACTATGTTGCCTCGCAGACTCTTTCACTCAGTCTGGACCTCGCCCCGATGAACGAAGCTTCGGAGGATTATGCCAGCATCGAGTGGGAGGATTCAGAAATCAAGATAAACATTAAGCGTTAGTCATTATGGCAGAAGCTGAAAAAACACGCTATTCGGACGAGGAGCTCGCCGAATTCAAGGCAATAATCGAAGACATGCTCGCCAAGGCCAAGGCCGAGTACAACACCTATCGTGAGGTTGCAATGCACGGTGGAGCGAACGACATCGACGATACGTCGCCTTCGTTCCGCACCGTCGAGGACGATGGCGCCAGCCAGCTTTCCAAGGAGGAGGCAAGCACCCTCGCGCAGAGGCAGTACAAGTTCATCCAGAATCTTGAAGGTGCGCTTGTGCGTATCGAGAACAAGACCTACGGAATCTGTCGCGTGACAGGCAAGCTTATCCCCAAGGAGAGGCTTCGTCTGGTCCCTCACGCAACTCTGACCGTCGAGGCCAAGGAAATGCTTGCAAAACAGGGCAAGAACTAGTATGAAGAGTTCAAGGGGCCTGTCCCTGTTTTCGTTTGGTTTCTCTTTGGTTGTACTTGACCAGATCGTGAAGATTCTGGTCAAGTCCAATATGTCCCTCGGGGAGCAGATACCGATTTTTGGAGAATGGTTCCGCCTCTGCTTTGTCGAGAACGAAGGAATGGCTTTTGGAATGAAGTGGGGAGGAGCGATAGGAAAATACATACTTTCCTCTTTCCGTCTTGTCCTCTCCGGAGCCCTGATAGTATGGATAAGGTCTCTTCTGCGTAAGGAAAACGTGCCTGCGGGAGTTCTCGTTGGCCTGACCCTTATCACTGCCGGAGCTGTCGGGAACGTGATCGACTGTTTCTTCTACGGTCTCATCTGGGAAGATGCTCCGTTTATGCTGGGCAAGGTTGTGGATATGCTTTATTTCCCGATTATCCGCAATGCTGCCGGACAGACGGTTTTCTTCCAACCGGTATTCAATATCGCTGACTCCTGCGTTACCGTAGGGGCTCTCTATCTGATTCTTTTCCAGTGGAAATTCTTCTCTTCGGACGAGAGGAAGAAATCCTAGAATCTGAATTTCAGTCCGAATCCCAGTGCGGATTCGATTCTGGTCTGAGCGAAGCGCATCCCGTATCCGCTCAGTCCGACTCCGGCATTGAATCCGATGGCGAAGTGCTCCCCGATGATGAAATCATAGTTTGCCTGCAGCAGGGCGAAACTTGTTCGCATCGAAGATACTGACGGCTTGTACCTCAGACCGAGGGCGAATCCGCCATAATCGAACGAGAAACCTGCGCTGAAAGTAGGATATATAATCCTGTCAGGGAAACTGTTTTCTATTCCGGCATCAGCGAAGACGGACATTCCTCCCAGTCCGCCGAAGCGGTATTTCATTTCGACGGTGTTGCGCATCAGTTCGGCACTGCCCAGCCACAGGAAACTGTATCCTACTGAGAAATTCGGGAAGCGGTTGTCGGGAACGTTCCAGTTCGAGATTGCGCCGGCGCCCATTGCTCCGAGCGCTGCGGCTGTACCGATGGCCATTGCAATCACGTCCCCGTCCGACGCGTACGAGCCTCCGCCGATCGGGAACGGGTAGATGGGGGCGGGACGAATAATGGGATCCCATCCCAGCCAAAGCCAGAACAGCGGGTCCTGCTCGATGTTGTCGGCTCTCTGATATGGCTTGAACTTGTTCGCGTCCATCTTGTAGAGCGTAACCTTGCCTTCCCTGGGGCTGATGGTGGAGGGCCATCCGGAATACAGCTCACCGTACCTGTTGACTGTCTGTATGGTGTGCTCGCTGTAATCCATATATACGTAGAGGGCTTTTTCGCCTTCGCCCATCACGTCTCCGATGTAGTTCTGGTCGATGTACACACGGACCGGAGTGATGGTGGTGTCCTTTACGGAAAAGCACATGTTGGCGTCGGGTTCTTCCTGCGCGGCGGCCAGAATGCAGAATGACAGAAGTGCTGTCACCATAGAAATCAGTTTTGTTGTCATAGGCGCAAAGTTAATCAAAATAGCCGTCAATCCGGTCTTTGGAAAATTTGTGCTAATTTTGTTTCCGTGAAACGTATCGCTGCAATTTCGACGCTTTTGTTTTTCTGTTCGTGGCTTCCGGCACAGATTACCCATTCTCTCCCGTTACCGGAAGGGCTTGACCATTGCAGGGACACTTTCACTGTGTATGTCATAGGAGACGTGATGATGCACGAACGCCAGCTGCACTATGACTGCTCGACCTTCCTGAAGGAAATCAGCCCTGAAATGCGCAGGGCGGACCTTTGCGTGGCGAATATGGAGTTCACGCTTGCCGGGAAACCTTATGCCGGATATCCCAGGTTCAGCGCTCCGGAGCATTATCCGGAGTATGTCGTCGGATGCGGTGCGGATGTTCTCCTGCTTGCAAACAACCACATCCTTGATTATGGCAGCAGCGGACTTGACAGGACGCTGGGGGTTTATGATGAACTCTGTGATTCGACCGGGGCGCGATATACCGGGGTAGGAGGCTCTCCGCTCGTCTTCAGGAAAGGTGGGTACTCCATCGCCTTCGTCAATTTCACCTACGGAACAAACTGCGGACCGGATGCGAGGGTAAATTACAGCGACACCCTGTCTGTTTCACGTGCGATAGCTTCCGCCCGAGGGGCCGGCGCCGATTTTATCGTGGCCCTTCCTCATTGGGGCGAGGAATACTCGCTGACCCATAGTGAGAGACAGGCGTCGATGGCAGAGTGGCTGGTATCGAAGGGAGTGGACGCGGTAGTGGGTTCCCATCCGCACGTAGTCCAGGACACTACCCGCATCCGTGGCGTTCCGGTCATATATTCGTTGGGAAATGCAGTGTCCGATATGAGCGCGGCCAATACCAGGCTGGAGCTTGCGGTCACGCTGACTTTCGTTTGCGAAAACGGTCGAAAGAGGATGCTGGAGCCGGAACTGCAATTTCTCTGGTGCACCCGTCCCGGAAAACTCCTTGACGGATATGCCGTTGTCCCGGTCGCCGAATGGCTCGGGCGTCGGGACGCGTGGCTCGACCCGGGCGACTATGACAATATGGTTGCAACTTTGCGCAGGGTCCTTGCCGCCACGGGGATTTCCGTCTTCGGCATTGATCCAGTCGAAAATGCCCCGCGGGAGCGGGGCATCTGTGCTTTGAATTGCGCGGAGGCGAAGGGATTCGAACCCCTGGTACGTTGCCGTACAACAGTTTTCAAGACTGCCGCCATCGACCACTCGGCCACACCTCCAGTGTTTCGGGACTGCAAATTTAGATAATTTATCCTTTTGTGCAAATTTTTCCTGAC
>JAKSJY010000048.1 GCA_024402025.1 Bacteroidales bacterium | reverse complement strand
AGATGTACGACAAGATGGATCTGAACTACCTCGGACTTCAGTTCCGTCAGGCCGGTCGAGGCATTTTCGGACTTGAATCCGAGTATGCCTGCCCGCTTGTCATCAGGGTTTACGTTTCTCCCGAGGAGGAATTCACTTCCGACTGGTTCAAGGAAATCGTAAGTATGAAGACACTCTCGATGCCTGTCCACGGCGGCGGCACCAAGGATACGCCCGTAGATTTCAAGTACGTGAAACTCGAAGACGAAGTGTCCACGATTTCCGTCAAGGATTTCCTTTACAAGATGTTCGATCCCTTCACTGCGGAATTCTCCGGAAAGTACGCCCAGGGAGATTCCACCGTTGTCCGCAAACGCGCGGAAGTCTATGAAGGGAAGAGACAGTACATATATGAGATTGCCGATCAGTCTTATGAGAAACCTATTATCAAGAGGGCTCTCCCGTATCTGAGCAACCATCTTTCCAAAGAGGAGGGAGTGATCGGCGTATATCTTACCCTCAACAGGGAACTGGTTCCCTGCATCCAGGTCCGCTTTGCCGCTCCTATGACGGCGGACAAGGTCTGGAAGATGATGACTATGCCCAAGTGGACCATCACATACAAGGCTGATGACGTCCGCGAGGAGGATGCCAGAATGAAATTTGAAAATCCGGGAACGGTATTCCGATATGAGAATGAGTAAAAAAACCATAATTGCATTTGCGCTGCTGCTCGGCTTCGGGGGCAGCGCTTTTGCCGATGAGGGGATGTGGATGGTGAATGCCATATCCAGGGCAATCGAAAAGAAAATCGTAGCCGGCGGATTCGAGTTCAAGGCCGGGGACATATACAATGCCGCGGAGGGGGGACTCACGGATGCCGTCGTCTCCCTGGATTTCGGATGCACGGGTTCGCTGGTGTCCGAGAACGGACTGCTCATTACCAACCACCACTGCGCCTACGGTGATGTCTTCGATTTGAGCACCGAGGAGCACAACTATCTGGAGGATGGTTTCTGGGCATATAACCCGGAAGATGAGATCCCTGTTCCCGGGAAGGGAGTGTATCTGCTCCAGCGAGTGATAGACGTTACGGACGAAGTGGCCGCCGTCAAGGATTCGCTTGAAGCCAAGGGTATCAAGGCCGGTTCACGCAAGGTGGATTTCATAATGGAGTCCCGGTATTCGGAACTGACCGGGAAGGAAGCATCCCTGAGCTCCATGTGGTCTGGCTCGAGGTATTATATGGCGATATACAAGGTGTATACGGATGTGCGCCTCGTTGCCGCTCCTCCGGTGAGCATCGCCGCCTTCGGAGGGGATGTGGACAACTGGGAATGGCCGCAGCAGAAATGCGATTTCGCCATGTACAGGGTATATTGTGCGCCTGACGGACAGCCCTCTGACTACTCTCCGGAAAATGTTCCGCTCAAGCCCGCGAAAATTCTGAAAATCAGTACCAGGGGCTACGTGCCGGGAGATTTCGCGATGGTGATAGGCTATCCCGGGAGGACAAACAGGTATATGTCATCTCCTAAACTCGATTTCACGAAGAACGTGTCGCTCCCGATTTCAAACAGGATAAGGGGAGAGGAGATGGAGATCATCAACCGTTGGATGAATGCCGAGCCGCAGCTACGGCTCAAGTACTCCGACAAGTATTTCTCCCTCAGCAACGTTCAGGAACTGAATTGCGGGGAGGTGCTCTGCTATGACCGGTTCAAGACCCTCGAAGCGCGCAGGGCCCTGGAGTCGAGGTTTGCAAAGGGAAGTCCCGAGGGGGCGGTTGCTCTCCGGAAACTGGATTCGGCATATTCCATAGCAGCGGATGCGATGAGAAACAGGATATATTATCGCGAAGCGCTTATCCGCTCCACTCCGCTTTCCACCGTCGCGATGAGGCTTGAGAACAAGTCAAAGGCGTCACCCGTGGAACCCTTATACGAAATGATGGACCTCAGGGTGGAAAAGGACCTTTTCACTATGGGCGTGCGCGAATATTTCGGCAATGTCGATTCCTCCTATTGGGGTGCGTTCCAGAAGGAGATATTCTATCGTTGCGAAGGGTGCCCCGAAGTCATTGTGGATGCAGTGTGGACAGATAGCGTGATGACCGTGGATTCCGACCTCTTCCGATTCCTGAGTGACGTTTCCATCAGGGATTTCAACGAAAGGGAGAAGGAATTGCTTTCGGATTTGAATACCACATCCCTCGAAGGAGCATACGTTCGCGCTCTCTATGCGTGGAGGCTGAAACGCAATGTGATTCAGTATCCGGATGCGAACAGCACGATGAGGCTTACGTACGGAAAGGTCAGGACTTTCAGGAGAGATGGCCGCAAGATGCCCTGGCAGACGAATTCAAAGGAAATCCTTGCAAAAGAGAATGACAGCTATGAGTTCTCCCTCAAACCCCAGTGGCGGGAGCTTCTGGAGTCGGCCCCTTCGATGCCTGTGAACTTCATCACCGACAATGACATTACAGGAGGGAACTCCGGTTCTCCGGTACTCAATTCGCGCGGAGAGATCATCGGTCTTGCATTTGACGGCAACAAGGAATCCCTTGCATCGGACGTTTCCTTCACTCCGAACTACAACCGCTGTGTCTGCGTGGATATACGTTTCGTACTCTGGACACTTGAGAATTACGCCAAGCTGGACAGGATAGTTTCCGAACTGAAGAACTGACAGGCTCCGGACTATTTGCGGATTTTCCTGCCGGGGAAGTCTTCCAGGAGGCAGACCGTGCAGATGACCGACATCAGGAGCAGGACTGCGAGATTGAACCACAGTGTCTTTATGCGCAGGCTCCCGATGAATTTAGAACTGCTGAAGAAGGGAGCGCGTCCGTTGCGGCTGACAGGGTCGAGGAAAACGAACCCTGCATTGGGGACGATGTGCCCGTCCACTATCTTGTAAAGCTGCTCTGCATTGGCGTTCGCCACCTGACTTTCCAGCTTGAGGTTGTAGTTGTCTCTCTTCAACTTTACGACCTCATCCTTGCCCATCAGCTCTATGAGTGACTCCAAGGCTCTTTCCGAAGAGGAATTGGCTCTCTGTCTGCTCGAGTTCAGAAGTTTCTCGGCATCTGCATATAGTTCTTTCAACTGCCCGTATGAGTAGTCTCCCTCATAGGGGTCCAACCCGCACGCTCTGACAAGATAGGGAGTCGAACATTTCAGGACGTGCATATAACTCTCCACCGGTTCTCCCTTTCCGCTCCGGTCTCTCATCGTTTCAAGCTGGGATTTGAGTTCGCGGAGGTATGCGCTCTCAAGGTAGAACGATTCGTATTTTTTCTTGTCGTACTCAAAGAAATTGCATTCGTAGTCATTGTCCGTAAAGGAAGTGACGGCCAGAGCTTCGAACGCCCATCTGGAAGGTATTACGTCTCCGATTACGGGAACGTTTCCGGTTGTGCTGCGGGGCGTGAGGTCCGGGAACTTCACTACGAGTCCGCAAAGCAGAATCTGAGGTATGAGCAGAAGAGGAATGCTGATGTAGATGGATACGATGCTGCTGAGGCACTGCGAGAGAAGAAGCCCCAGGAGTGAGGCCAGCATCGCAGTGGCGAACAGTATCAGCCACCATTTCCAGAACAGGCAGTGTATACCCATTATGCCGTTGCCGACAAGGATGAACAGCAGGGTTTGAACCAGAGTCACTCCGGCCATGAAGATTATCTTGGACCAGATGTAGCTCCTGTATGAAAGGTTCAGGAATTTCTCCCTTTTCAGCAGAGCCCTGTCCTTGATTATTTCTTCCGCGCTGCCGCTCATTCCGAGGAACGTGGCGACAATGATGGCCATGAAGAAATATGACACCAGGTTGGTGTTGTCCATTATGCTGTACCCTCTGTCGGGTGCGTAATGTGTCAGGACTCCGCATATCACGGCAAGCAGGGGAGCTTCCAGCAGGGTGATGAGCAGCCACTGGCGGTCCGTGATTTTCGCCCTGATGTTGCGCAGGAGGAAAATCAGCATCTGCTTGAGGGACGAGGGGCGGTGCTGGCTTGTTCCGGGGAGTTTCTCCACCTTGGTCTTGGCCGCGGGAACGGTTTTCAGATATTGCTCGTGCCATTCCTCCGGACTCATTTTCCTCTGGTCGGTAATCACTCCGCTGTCGCTGATCACCTTCTCGTCGATGATGTCCAGGATTATCTCCGAGTTGATGTTGCCGCAGGTGGGACATGTGCTCGTCTCGGGATCCGCATAGCCGGCGGTGCGCTTGAAATAGGTCACGGCCTCTATGGGATTGCCGTCATAAACAGGGTATCCGCCCCTGTCGAGCACCCACAGCCTGTCGAACAGTTTGAATACGTCGGATGAAGGCTGGTGGATATTGGCTATTATGAGTTTGCCCTTGTATGCCTGTTCACGCAGAAGGTTGACCACCGCCCTGGTATCCGCGGAAGACAGCCCTGAGGTCGGCTCGTCCAGGAAGCGTACGTCCGGTTCGCGTATGAGTTCCAACGCGATGTTCAGCCTTTTTCTCTGGCCTCCGGAGATGAACTTGTTGATTGCGGAGCCGGCCTTCAGGTCCTTTGCCGCCTCGAGTCCGAGGTCGTGCAGGAGGGAGGTTACCTTGAGGTCCAGTTCCTTTTCGTCCATCCCGTCGAAGCACAGACGTGCCGTGAACATCAGGTTTTCGTATACGGTCAGTTCCTCTATGAGGAGGTCGTCCTGCGGAACGAAGCCGATGAGCGCTTTCGCTTCCGGATGCTCGATGCTGTGCCCGTTTATGGTGATTTCACCTTCCTGAGGGTGGAGGGTCCCGTTCAGCAGGGACAGCAGGGTGGTCTTGCCCGTTCCGCTGCCTCCCATTATCGCAACCAGTTCCCCTCCGTAGAGGTTGAACGTGAAATTGTGGATTCCTCCGCCTCCTTTGGCGAAACGGAAGTTGATGTTGTTGCCGCGGAGCTTGAGTTTTGGACGGTCATTGTCCGCCTGAGTATTGTATGGGGATGCTACGTTGTAGTAGTAAAGCGGTTTGACTCCCTTTCCGCTCAGTACACCGCTACGCTGCCACACGAGGAAGGACCCGGAGAGGACAGGCACGTCATTGTATCTTATTTCCCCGTCCCCGAAGAATGAGAAGATAAGGGTGTCGAACTTTTTGAGATAGAGGGTTTTGATTGTCCCCTTCCCATATTCCAGAGACCTTACTGCCTCGGAATCGTATTTTTCGGTGACGAATGCGCGCAGGGCGACGGCAGTATCGGGGGCGATCCTGAAGTCCTCGGCGATCTCGTCGAACTCTTTCCTGTGAAAGTCCTCCCCCTTGCTCAGGCTCTGGATCTCCATAAGTCGCAGGGCCGTCAGAACCCTTTCCTCTTCGGAAAGTTTGGCCTGGACCTTGGAGGATATGTCTCTGATGAAGGCACATCTGTCAGCCTCCGGCGTTTCGGCATGAAGCGAAACGAGGCTGTCATAGAACTCGATGGAAGATTCGAGGTTCCTGAGTCCGAAATGATGGGTGAGATAGTGGGTGAGCATAGCCTTTGCGGCCTTGCGGTCAACACCTTGTCGCGTGTGGTATAGCGCAAACAGGTTGAGCAGACTCGAAAGGACTATGTCGTTCATCTTCGGGTACGACTAAAGAAGAACCCAGGTACGGTACTCTACGTAGTCTTTGTGCCTCTTGTCGATGAGAGCCTTGCCGTCTTCCTTGGTTGCAAGAGCCTTCTCCGCATCTTCTATGCTCTCGAAGCCCCAGTTCTTTTCGTGGAAGGCGACAGCCGAAGAAATCTCCGTACTGTATTGTGCAAGTTCGCGGACAGCCTTGCCGACTGCAAATGCGCGCTCGTTGAAAGCCGCATACTGCTCGGGAGTGATATTGTTGAAGAAGGTGTCCGAATTGTACGAAATCAAGTAAAGGAGGTTGTACTGCACAGCAGCGTCAAACAACCAGAAATAGCAGAGTTCATTGTTCTCCTTGCAGACTCTGTAGGTCTCCCTGATTTTGTCGGAAACGGTAGTGGTGTCGTCTTTTGCAAGCGATACGGGGTGTCCGACCTCGATGTACAGCCTTGCAATCGCCTTGTCGGATTCTTCGATGGGCATTCCGTAAGCCTCCCTGATGGGGCGTTCGGTAAGAAGCATTACAAGGGCGTTCACTTTCTGGCGATGGGAGAGAAGGTCTTCCGTATGTGCGGGATCGAGAAGATAATCAGGCTTGACGAGTTTCTGCTCGTCAGTAAGGGCTGAAGTGATGACATTGAGAATGACGTCATAATCGGTTTCCGCCAGTCTGCATTTCTCTTCGAGACTGTCGATGATTGCAAGAACGTCTTCGGCAAGTTCCACCGACTCCTGATGGGTTTCCACCTTGGATTTTTTCAGATTCGACTTGTTGGACCTGTTGTTGCCGCAGGATACGGCCAACACGGTGCACAACGCAAAAGCAAAGAAAAGCAAATACTTTTTCATGGCTAAAAAATAAAGTCGAGAAGAGGCGACTCGAACGCCCGACCCCCACGTCCCGAACGTGGTGCGCTAGCCAACTGCGCTACTTCTCGAAAAAAATAAACCCGCTTTTATGCGAGCTTATTGATATAAACCTGGATGCCGGACTTGAGGTTGGCAGCCTTGTTCTTGTGAATCACACCAAGTTTTGCAAGTTTGTCGATCTTTGCGAAAACTGCGGGAGCCGCTGCTGTGGCTGCTGCCTTGTCCTTGATGTTGCGGATGTCGCGAATCGCGTTCCTGGTTGTCTTTGCATAATATTTGTTATGCAAATTGTGCCTCTCGCTCTGACGAGCTGCTTTCTCTGCTGAAGCTGTGTTTGCCATTGTTATTATTTTTAAAATTTGGTAGTGGGTAGGAGAATCGAACTCCTATTGCAAGAATGAAAATCTTGAGTACTAGCCGTTATACGAACCCACCAAAGCGTTTTGCGCGCAATTCCGCGCGAAACGGACTGCAAATATAGCAATTATTTTTCGGTTTCCAAACTTTTTTCTTCAGCCCATTCCCACGAATAGAGCAGGGACTCGGTCTGCCGCATCAACTGCCTTTTCTCGTCATGCGGAGCGTAGATCCAGGCCTCCTCGACAATGATTTCCTTTCCATCCCTGCTGTAGAATGCCTGAAGCACGAACGGTCCCCCCATGAAATCCCCTTTGACTTCCCACATTCCGTGGACCTCCGCGAACTGGCGGCCCTTGTATCTGAGGAACCTCACGTCCGGCTTCCAATATGTCGAGGTTGTCATATATGAACCTTCGACGGGGCCCGGGACGTTGGCCTCCATAATCCTGTCGCGATTGGAGATGAGGTTCTCATAGCTGAAATCCTCCTCTACGCCTCCGGCAGGAAACCTGTATATGAAGATGCCTTGGGTGGTCGCCTGCTTGTCATCGGCAATCCAGGCGAAATCATCCGTAATCTTCCTCATCTTATATCCGGAAGGGCAGTGGGGAGCGCCTCCGAACACTTTCTCCGCCCCGACGAAAATGGAGCGGTTCTCATACTTGAGGGTGGCGCTGATGACCCTGTCTCTCTCGGCCTGTTCTATCGCGGAGACTATCATATCGCCGCCTGCGCATATCAGCGAGTCAGCCGCCTCCGGACTGCTTGCCGCAATCTGGACCACGCACTGGGGAGTTGCCCAGATATCTGACTTGAGTACGATTCTGGACTCGGTGTACTTGCCGTCGATGTCGAAATAGACGACGTTGCGATGCACCTTGAAAAGGTCTGCGAACCCTTCGTGGGACACGTTGGCGAGCGAGTATGCCGGCTCCTTTGTCGGCAGGTACGGGTACTCTCCGGCGAGAAGTTCCCTGAGGTCCTCCCCTATGTTGCCTTCCCAGTCGTCCTTTTCAATGACCACCATGATTTCGCCTGCCTTTCCGCTTACCGTCGGGAGCAGCGGTTTCTGGTTTCTGCAGGATGCGAGCGCTGAAACAGCGAGAACAGCGATAAGGATTCTTTTCATCTTATGAGTCTTGTAATGTCATTTCCGAATGCGAGCATAAGCAGTGCGAGCAGCAGGAACATCCCTATAGCCTGCGTGACGACAAGGAACCTCTCCGAAGGCTTGCGGCCCGTTGCCATTTCGAAAAGTGTCAGTACTATGTGCCCTCCGTCCAGTCCGGGAATCGGGATAAGGTTCATTATGGCGAGCATTATCGAGAGCAGCGCAATTATGTTCATGAACTGGAACCAGTCCCACACGCTCGGGAAAATCTGCCCTATCGCGATGAAGCTGCCTACGGACTTGTAGGCTCCGGTCGATGGCGTCGCCACCATCCTGAGGTCGCGAAGGTACCCTCCGACGGTGCTCCAGGTCTTCTTCCATCCCGCCGGGATGCAGGTGAGCGCATTGTAGTGCTGATATCTTATTTCCGGCATCTTCACCACCACCCCTATGTGCCCGGCGGAGTCAACCTGCACCGGGAGCGTCATCTCATCGCCGTCCCTTTTCAGTGTCACATCCACGGATGAGCCCTTGTGCGCCATCAGAATCGGGGTGGCTTCCTGCAGGTAGTCCACCTTTTCCCCGCCGATGGAAAGCACCCTGTCGCCTTTTGCAAGGGCGGCGTTCGGCCCGATGACGGAATCTATTTCGAAGGGGAGCGCCAGGGCGAAGACCCCGGGGGTGTTCAGCAGATTGCCTATGTAGTTCTGGTCTATGTAGATGGAGACGGTGTCTTCACCTCTCTCCACCACGGCCTTCCTTACGGATCTTCTAGCGATGTCAGCCTGGAGCATGCCGAAATCCTCTGGAACGTAATCGTCCAGGCTCAGGATCCTGTCCCCGGTGCGGAAGCCCATATCCTGCGCAAGTTCTCCGGCGTATATCCTGGAACTTTCGTTGGGAACGTATCCGTCGCCCCAGATGCCGAGTATCGCACCGTAGGCGAGGATGGCGAATATGAAATTGAAAAGTACTCCTCCTGCCATCACCATCAGCCTCTGCCAGGCCGGATGCGTCCTGAACTCCCAAGGCTGCGGCTCCCTTTTCATCTGCTCCAGGTCCATCGACTCGTCTATCATCCCCGCAATCTTGCAGTAGCCCCCGAACGGAAGCACACCGATTCCGAATTCGGTCTCTCCGATGCGGAACCTGCACAGAGCCTTTCCCCCTATGTCGAAGAAGAGATAGAATTTCTCGACCCTGATCCCGAATATCCTGGCGAACAGGAAATGTCCGCTTTCGTGGATAAGGATCAGCAGCGAGAGAGCGATTATTACCTGAAGCGCCTTGAACAGTCCGACTATCATATGAGTTTGGAGGCTTTTTCACGGACAGCCCTGTCCGTGGCGAATATGTCGTCCAGGGATGGAACTTCTACAAAATCCATGCCTCTGAGGCAGCTTTCGTTGATTTTTGTTATGTCGTAGAATCCGATTTCATTCCTCAAGTATGCCTGGACGGCAATCTCGTTGGCTGCATTCAGGGCGCAGGGCGCGTTTCCTCCGCGCTCAATTGCTTCGTAGGCCAGAGCGAGGTTGGGGAATCTGTCGAGGTCGGGCTCCTGGAAGGAAACGGATCCGAGTGCGCCGAAATCGAGTTTGCGGTTGCCTACCGTGATTCTCCGGGGGAACGAAAGCGCGAATCCGATGGGCTCCCTCATATCAGGGCAGCCGAGTTGGGCTATCACGGCCCCGTCTTCGAATTCCACCATCGAGTGGACTACCGATTCCGGGTGCACAACAACGTGGATCTGCGACGGCTCCACATCGAACAGCCACTTCGCCTCGATCACTTCGAAGCCCTTGTTCATCATCGTGGCGGAGTCTATCGTGACCTTTGCGCCCATATCCCAATTGGGGTGCTTTAGCGCCTGGGCTGCCGTGGCGGCGGCGATTCTCTCCCTGTCCCACGTACGGAACGGGCCTCCGGATGCCGTAAGGTGGATTTTGCAAAGTTCGTTTCCCTGTGCTGCCAGCAGGCATTGGAATATTGCGGAGTGCTCGGAATCCACGGGCAGGATGACCGCATTGTGCTCCCGCATCGTGCGG
>JAKSJY010000047.1 GCA_024402025.1 Bacteroidales bacterium | reverse complement strand
CCTCGATTTTGAGGATTTTTGCCCTGGGCTCGGGGAATTCCACGCGGTAGCCGCGGGCCTCGTCCGGGTCTTGAGGGCCGTCTGTCTTGTATTCTTCGCAAGCGATTTCGGAGTAAGTCTTTCCGTCTTTCGAAACGCTGATCCTGCATCCGGTGAGATTGAGGATATAGTCAGGTTTGCCTACAAGGGTGCTGAAGGTTACGGCGTGGAAGGGAGTGCATCCCATCCTGACAACTACGTCGAGGGGGTTTCCGAAATATCCTATCCAGTCTCCGGATCCGAAATAATCATATCCGAGCACCCCGTCGAACAACTCTGCAGGTGCGTGGAGCGTATATGAAGGGTGGGGGTCGGTGAGGGACTCCACTTTCTTGCCCTTTGCCTTGTTGGCTACCTTCTCCTTGGGCTTGATGCTTCCGAAATCCGGATCGAGGGCGTGCTTGGCGTAGTTGTAGCCTCTCTGCTCATATATTGCGCACATACGTTCAAGGTCTGCGTGGAACCTGTTCCAGTCCTTCCTTCCGCTCTGGCACCACTGGACTTCGCTGAGCGCGGCTTCCCTGGGGAGAATCATATACTCGAGGTGCTCGGGTGTGGCGATGTACTCTGTCCATACATTCGCCTGGACGCCGATAATGTGGGCCGCCTGCTCCTTTGTCATATCCGTGCAGGGCTCGAAGAGATACACCTTGTCGACAGGAAGGTACCCTCCGATGCTGATGGGCTCCCGGTCGGCATCATGGGACTGGCAGTAGTCGAAATAGCAATAGATGTTCGGGGTCATTATCACGTCGTGACCCATCTGGGAGGCTGTGATTCCGCCCTGGACCCCTCTCCAGGACATTACAGTAGCATTCGGGGAGACCTCTCCCTGGAGAATCTCGTCCCAACCTATGATTTTGCGGCCCTTGGTGGTGAGGAAGTCTTCCATCCTCTTGGTCACATAACTCTGGAGGAAGTCTTCGGGAGTGAATTTTTCATTTCCGACAATGCCCAGTTCGGCAATCTTCGCCTGGCATAGAGGGCAGTCGTGCCATCTTGTCTTGGGACACTCGTCACCGCCGATGTGGAAGTATTCACCGGGGAAGAGCTCGCAGAGCTCGCTGATTACGTCCTCAAGAAAGGTGAACACTTCTTCCTTTCCGACGCAGAGCACGTTCTCGGAGACGCCCCACTTGCACCAGACCTCATACGGGCCTCCCGTGCATCCCAGTTCGGGATAGGCTGCGAGCGCCGCCTGCATATGGCCGGGGAGGTCGACTTCGGGGATGATGGTAATGCCTCTCGCCGCAGCGTAGGCAACAACGTCCTTGATCTCCTCCTGGGTATAGTATCCGCCGTAGGGTGTGCCGTCATATTCCTTGGTATGTCCGATGATGGTCTCCCTGCGCATCGAACCGACCTCGGTAAGGCGCGGGTATTTCTTTATTTCGACCCTCCAGCCCTGGTCTTCGGTCAGATGCCAGTGCAGGGTGTTCATCTTATGTATTTCCATTATGTCGATGAAGCGCTTCGTTTCCTCTACGCTGAAGAAATGCCTGCAGGGATCGAGATGCATTCCACGGTAGGCGAAACGAGGTTTGTCGCTGACGGTCATATACGGTATGTTCCAATCCTTGTCTGCGGCATCCTCTCCCGAGTAGATCTCGACAGGGAGGAGTTGTTTGATAGTCTGGATTGCGTAGATGACGCCGTTGAGGCCGGAAGCCCTGACCTGGATGCCCTTGGCATTGACCTTGATTCCGTATTCCTCTTTTTCGAGCCTCTTGTCCGCAATGAATCTGATTTCAGTCGTTCCTGCACTGCCGGAGGCTTTCTGAAGGACATCCCCGAATCTGAGGGCGTAGTCGGTCGCAAGTTCTTCGAAGGCGGGGTCGATGTTTACGCAAGCCCCCTTGAGGTCGAGGGAGCCGCTGTCGCATAGACGGACGTTTTGCGGCTGGGGAATGACATTGATTGTGTCATTGGACTTGCAGCATGAGCAGATGCATGCGGCGGAAAGAATCGCGGTTAAAAGTTTTTTCATATCGTATGTGTGTTATTATTTCCTTGTGGATTCAAATATACGAAAATAAAGTAGTAAATTTGCGCCCATGAAAAGAATCCTGATTTATGTGTTGTCAGCGCTGGCCCTGTGCTCCTGCTGCGGAAAATTCAACAACAATTATATGTGGTTCGACTGCGAAGCCAATTATGCCGTGCTTTCGAATCCCGATTCCATAGATTTTTATCTCCACAAGGTCAAGGACCTGGGATTTGACAACGTGGTGGTGGATGTGAAATCCATTATGGGTGACGTTCTGTACGACAGTGACATCGCTCCTTTTATGGGCGAATTCAAAGGCGTAAGACGCGCGAAGGACTACGATATGATGGGGAGGTTCATCGAGACCGGGCATTCTCTCGGGATGAGGGTGTTTGCAAGTATGAATATCTTCGCCGGAGGACACAAGTATTTCAAGTGGGGCATCATCTATGGGGAGCATCCCGAATGGCAGAGCATCTGCTATACTGGCGGGAAACTCGTCCCCATCGCCGACACTCCCGGATACAACGGAATGCTCAATCCTTCCAATCCCGAGGTTCAGGACTATCAGATATCAATCCTCAAGGAGTTCTTTACCAAATACAGGAAATGCGACGGAATCATTTTCGACCGTGTGCGATATGACGGTATAACCTCCGATTTCAGCGAGCTCAGCCGCCGGCAGTTCGAGGAATATTCCGCATCTGCGGTGGAGAATTTCCCCGAGGACATCATCAGCTGGTATGATGAGGAGGGAAATCTTCGCGACAAATGGGTCAGGGGCCCCCGTTTCAACGAATGGGTCGAATGGAGAGCCGGCGTAATCCACGATTTCGTCGAGCGTGCGCATAAGGAAATCAAATCGATACGCCGCAACATCATCATAGGCGATTATACCGGAGCCTGGTATGACACATATTACGAACTCGGGGTGAACTGGGCTTCGAAGAATTTCGACCCGTCCGAAACGTATGACTGGGCAACCCCCAACTACAAGAATACCGGATATGCGGAAATGCTTGATGTGTATATGACCGGTCTATACTATACGGTCATCACCAAGGCTGAAATGGATGAGACATACAAGGTCGTGGGCGAGAACGGGGAATCTGCCCTGCAACTTTCCCTGAATTACAATTATACCGTGGAGGGTGGAGCGGAATTCGCCGAAAGAATCACCGAGGGAGCGAAGGCTCCTCTGGTAGGTTCGGTATATGTGGACCAGTTCGCGCCTTCCTACGAGAAGTTCGGCTCTGCCGTGAAGCAGTGTCTGGAGTCTTCGGACGGAGTGATGGTATTCGATTTCTGCCATATACGCGCCAACAATCTTTGGGATGTCCTTGAGGACGCAATGTAGGATTTTCAGTTTTTTCAAACGTGGTTCTAAGCGGAAAACAGTTATCTGACTCGATAAAGGCGCAACTTGCCGCCGAAGTGTCCGGTATGCTTGCGGAATACGGGCGTGTACCGCATCTTGCCGTAGTGTTGGTAGGGGATGACCCTGCCAGCGCATCGTATGTTCGCAGCAAGGCCAAGGCTTCCGAGCTGATAGGCATAAGGAATACCACCGTCCATCTCCCCGAGTCTGTAAGTGAGGAGGAACTTCTCCGGCAGATACGGCTCCTGAATGAGGATGAATCGGTGGACGGAATACTTGTTCAGTTGCCTTTACCTGCCCATATCGATGAGCTCAAGGCCCTGTATGCGATTGCAAGGGAGAAGGATGTGGACGGTTTTCACCCCGAGAATGTAGCCGCCTTGTGGCGCAGGAGAACATCACCTGAGCCCAATCCCCAATATTGCGTTCCCTGCACCCCGCGCGGAATAATCAGGCTGCTCAAGGCCGCAGGCGTCGATCCGGACGGAAAGAGAGCCGTTGTGGTGGGACGTTCCAATATAGTCGGGCTTCCTGTTGCAAAGCTTCTTCTCAACGAAAATGCAACCGTGACCATCTGCCACTCCCACACGAGGAACCTCGGGGAGATGACGGCAAATGCTGAGATTCTGGTGGTGGCCGCCGGTATGCCTCGTCTCATCAAGGGGGATATGGTGGCCCCCGGTGCCGTAGTGATAGACGTGGGTATCAACAGGGATGCCGTGAGCGGCAAACTCTGCGGGGATGTGGATTTCGAGGCTGTAAGCCGGAAGGCATCGGTAATCACTCCGGTCCCCGGAGGGGTCGGTCCGATGACCATATGTTCCCTTATGGAAAATACGATTGACTGTTTTGTCAACCGTATGAAGTAATCCTATTTTATTTTGGTGAAGATGTCAGCCATTGCCGCGAAGACGTCCGGCAACGGCTTGCCTTCCGATGCGGACAGTACGAAATCGAAAATCGCGTCTTCGGTCTGCTGCCGTCCGGCCTTGAAACGTGCCCTGGAACAGGAAGCTTCGTAAGTGGTCAGCCAAGAATTAGGACTTACCAGGGATATGAACATATCGGCATCCCTGTCTATTCTCTTTGATTTGGAACGTATGCATCCGATGAGGTCCAGATTTCTTGGAAACACTGAAACGCAACCGTCCACCTTCCTGCCTCCGTTGATGCACAGGACATAGACCTTGAGTTCGATGTTTTGTCTGCTGAAGAAGTCCTTCATCGGATTGATGCATTTCAAGGCATCGATATCTCCGTAATCAAGAAGAGCTACAGCTTTCCTGATAGCGGAAAGAGGACAGATGCCGGTCTGCCTCTTGCTTTTGTTCCTGCGGTAGGCGAGTTTCTGAAAAATGGAAGCCATCACTGATTGGTTTTTGCTATCAGTTCACGTATCTCTTTCTTTGCATCCCTCCAGCGGGGTATGTCTATCTTGGTACCTATGACTTCAACGACCTTGGCCGCTACGATGGAGCCTATCTCTCCGCATTCCTTGAGCGGCATCCCGAGTGAGTGCCCGTAAAGAAATCCTGCAGCATACGTATCTCCCGCACCTGTGGCGTCCAGAGGATTTGCAGGCCAGGGTTCGATGAAATATTCCTCATCTCCGCTCCGCACCCACGAGCCGCTCTTTCCAACCTTCACCACTGCGATTTTGCAGTGCTCCGAGATTTCACGCAGGGATTCTACAGGGTCTTCCATCTTGGTGAATGCGCGGGCTTCCGTTTCGTTTGCGAATACGATATCCACGTACTTGTCGACAATGTCGTGGAGGAAGGCATTGTTGCTTTCCACCACATTATATGATGCCATATCAAGTGAAATCAGGCATCCGGCTTCGTGTGCCAGTTCGACGGCCTTGCGGATCAGGGCCTGGTTCTGCACCAGATATCCTTCAATATGGAAATAGTCATGTCCGCGGAACTGCTCGATGCTGAGGTCCTCTGGCACCAGATCGAGAGCCGCCCCGAGATATACCGCGAATGTCCGCTCTGCATTTCCTCCGCTTACGAATACCATAGAACGTCCGCTGGAATGATTGCTGCGAAGAAGCATGGTGTTCACGCCGTACTCTTCCTGATCGCTTTTGAAAAGAAGCCCAAGTTCATCCTCTCCGATTTTCCCTATGAAACTCGAAGGCATTCCGAGGATGGCCGTGCAGGTAATTGTGTTCGCAGCGGAACCTCCGGCAACGTATTTGACTCCGAGAGGCTTGAGATCCTGCCAGATCTTGTCGCCGGTCTCCATGTCCACGTGCTGCATACTACCTTTGGGAAGATGGTATTTCTTCAGCAGCGTTTCATCAGGAAGGACGGCGAGAATATCCGTCAGGGCATTTCCTATTCCAAGTATGGATTTCATATCTTTGGTATCTTTACTGACAAATTTACATAAAAAAAACGAATAACCCTCGCCCAAACGGGTGAGGGTCGTTCGCAATAGGGAAGTGATGCCTTCTTCTAGAGTTCGTTGAGCTCTTCGATGGCGTCATTCCTGTTCGTGACGATAAGATCCTGGTAGTCTGCAAGACCTGTTCCGGCAGGAATGAGGTGACCGCAGATGACATTCTCCTTGAGACCTTCGAGGTGGTCGACGCGACCGCGGATGGCGGCTTCGCTGAGCACCTTGGTGGTTTCCTGGAAGGAAGCTGCCGAGACGAAGGAGTTTGTCTTGAGGGCTGCCCTTGTAATACCCTGAAGGATAAGGCGTGCCGTTGCGGGACGAGCTTCGCGTGCTGCCATCACCTTGAGGCCCTGCCTCTGGAGGGATTCGTTCTCGCTCCTGAGTTCGCGGCTGCCGATGATTTCACCGTCTGTGAACTTCTGGGAATCGCCCGGATCGACAACGACGTATTTTCCGAAGATCTTGTCGTTGGTGTCCATGAAGTTCATCTTGTCCACCAGTTCCTCTTCAAGGAATTCCGTGTCTCCCGGGTTGGTGATTTCAACCTTGCGCATCATCTGACGCACAATGATTTCAAAGTGCTTGTCATTGATGGCAACGCCCTGGAGGCGGTAAACTGCCTGAACTTCGTTGACGATGTATTCCTGTGCCTTGACGGGTCCGAGGATGGCGAGGATGTCCTGGGGGGAGACTCCACCGTCAGAAAGCGGTGTGCCTGCCTTGACATAATCGTCTTCCTGAACAAGGATCTGCTTGGTAAGAGGAACAAGGTAATGTTTCTCGAGACCGGACTTGTTCTTGACGATGATTTCCCTGTTACCCCTCTTGACGGGTCCCATGATAACCTGACCGTTGATTTCGGAAAGGATAGCCGGAACTCCTGGGTTGCGGGCCTCGAAAAGCTCGGTGACGCGGGGGAGACCACCGGTAATATCGGATGCGCTGCCGAATGCGCGCGGAATCTTGATGATGACGTCACCGACTTTGGCATCGGTTCCATCCTCCACCATCACGTGCGCACCTACAGGAAGGTTGTACTGCTTGATGATATTTCCTTCAGCATCAACGATGTCCATTGCAGGGCTCTTGGTCTTGTCCTTGCTGTCGATGATGACCTTGTCGGTACTTGCAGCGAGTTCGTCAGCCGATTCCTTGCGGAATGTAACGCCGTCGATCATGTTCTCGAACTTGATCTTGCCTGCGCTCTCGACGATGGTCGTAGCATTGTATGCATCCCATTCGCAGATTCGGTCTCCCTTCTTGACCTTGTCCCCGTCCTTCTTGTAGAGAATGGATCCGGACGGGGTGCCGTATTGCGAATATGTGATGCCGGTTGTCTCTTCGACAATCTTGAGCTCGGTCATACGACCTACAACGACTGTCTGCTTTCCGCCGACCTCATCTTCGCGTTCGATTGTACGAAGTTCCTCGAACTGGAGGCGTCCGTCGTACTTGGAGTCGATGGATGAGTCGGCTCCGCTTGAGGATGCGGTACCGCCGACGTGGAAGGTACGAAGTGTAAGCTGTGTACCAGGCTCACCGATGGACTGTGCCGCGATGACACCGACGACCTCGCCTTTCTCGACCATTCTGCTGGTTGCGAGGTTGCGTCCGTAACATTTTGCACATACACCCTTGCGGCTTTCGCAAGTGAGCACCGAACGTATTTCAACCTGCTCGATAGGGAGGGAATTGATAAGGTTGGCCTGAGGCTCGCGAATCTCTTCACCCGCACGGATGATAAGTTCTCCTGTGAGAGGGTTGAATATGTCGTGGACGGATGTGCGGCCGAGAATTCTCTCTCCGAGGCTCTCGACTACGCGGTCCTTGTCCTTGATTGCGGTTGCGATGAGTCCGCGGAGTGTGCCGCAGTCCTCTTCGGTGATGATGACATCGTGCGATACGTCTACGAGACGACGGGTGAGGTAACCTGCATCCGCAGTCTTGAGGGCGGTATCTGCAAGACCCTTACGTGCACCGTGGGTACCGATGAAGTACTCGAGCACTGTCATACCCTCCTTAAGGTTGGATGTGATAGGGTTCTCGATGATGTCCGCTCCGCCGCCGGCTTTCTGAGGCTTGGCCATCAGTCCTCGCATACCGCACAACTGCTTGATCTGTGCGCTTGATCCGCGGGCGCCGGAATCCAGCATCATGAATACAGGGTTGAATCCCTGCTGGTCCGCCTTGATCTGCTCGCCCACGATGTTGGAAAGGTTGTTGTCCACAGATGACCAGAGATCGACAACCTTGTTGTAACGCTCCTGGTTCGTGATGAATCCCATAGCGTAGTTGCCTTTGATCTCCTCGATCTTCTTGTATGCGTCGTCGATGAGCGTCTGCTTCTCCTTCGGGACGATGACGTCTCCGAGGTTGAAGGAGATACCCGCCCTGAAGGCGCGGTCATATCCGAGGTTCTTGATGTCGTCGAGGAACTTGGCCGTACGTGTCACACCGGTGTTCTTGATGACGTCGGTGATGATGCGGCGCAGAGGTTTCTTTCCGAGAACTTCGTTGACGTACGGCACCTCTTCAGGAACCAGCTGGTTGACCATTATGCGTCCTGCGGAGGTCTTTATCATCTGCGTACCCTTCGACGGATCCATCTTGTCGACGGGAACCTTTACGAGAATCTCGGCGTGCATGTCGATCTTCTTGTTGTCGAGAGCGATGATGACATCCTCGGGGCCGTAGAATTTCATTCCTTCTCCCTTTGCACCCGGACGGATCTTGGTGATGTAGTAAAGACCGAGAACCATATCCTGCGAAGGCACGGTGATAGGCGCGCCGTTGGCAGGGTTGAGAATGTTGTGTGAACCGAGCATGAGAAGCTGGGCTTCCATGATTGCGGCATTGCCGAGGGGCAGGTGGACTGCCATCTGGTCACCATCGAAGTCGGCGTTGAATGCCGTACATGCAAGAGGATGCAGCTGGATAGCCTTGCCCTCGATCATCCTCGGCTGGAAAGCCTGGATACCGAGTCGGTGAAGGGTAGGTGCACGGTTGAGCAGTACGGGATGACCCTTCATCACATTCTCGAGAATGTCCCAGATTACCGGATCCTTGCGGTCCACAATCTTCTTCGCGGACTTGACGGTCTTCACGATGCCTCTCTCGATGAGCTTGCGGATGATGAAAGGTTTGTAGAGCTCGGCAGCCATCAGCTTGGGAAGGCCGCATTCGTGCATATTGAGTTCAGGACCGACGACAATTACCGAGCGGGCCGAGTAGTCCACACGTTTACCGAGGAGGTTCTGGCGGAAACGTCCCTGCTTGCCCTTGAGGGAATCGGACAGGGACTTGAGCGCGCGGTTGCTTTCGCTCTTTACTGCAGAAGACTTCTTGGAGTTGTCGAAGAGGCTGTCCACCGCTTCCTGGAGCATACGCTTTTCGTTGCGGAGGATGACCTCGGGAGCCTTGATCTCTATGAGCTTCTTGAGTCGGTTGTTGCGGATGATGACTCTGCGGTACAGGTCATTGAGGTCGGATGTGGCGAAACGGCCACCGTCGAGGGGAACGAGCGGACGGAGATCGGGAGGTATCACGGGGATAACCTTCATGATCATCCATTCGGGCCTGTTCTTGTTTTCCGACTCCTGGAACCACTTTACAACCTGGAGGCGCTTGAGAATCTCGGCTCTTCTCTGCTGGGATGTCTCGACCTCCATTCTTGCGCGGAGCTCCTTGCCGAGGGCATTGACGTCGATTTCCTTGAGGAGATCGTAGATTCCTTCGGCGCCCATCTTCGCGATGAACTTGTCCGGATCTTCATTGGAGAGATTGTTGTTCCCGGGGATGCGGTTGAGTGCGTCGAGATATTCCTCTTCTGTAAGGAGGTCCATCTTTCCGAGCCCTGTCGCGCCAGGTTTGACTACTATATATTTCTCATAATAGATAACGGCCTCAAGCTTTTTGCTGGGAAGACCCAGAAGAGCTGAAATCTTGTTCGGGGTGCTCTTGAAATACCAGAGATGGGCGACAGGAACGGTAAGGGTGATATGACCCATGCGCTCACGGCGGACTTTCTTCTCGGTTACTTCAACGTTGCACCTGTCGCAGACAATTCCACGGTAACGGATTCTCTTGTATTTTCCGCAGTAGCACTCGTAGTCCTTGGTAGGTCCGAAGATCTTTTCGCAGAAAAGGCCGTCGCGTTCAGGCTTGTAGGTCCTGTAGTTGACGGTTTCCGGCTTGAGAACCGCACCGCACGCTCTCTCGGT
>JAKSJY010000046.1 GCA_024402025.1 Bacteroidales bacterium | reverse complement strand
GAGGTGTAGATTTCACCCATCACCTTGTTGAGCTCCTCGGTGTACTTGTCGATGTCGTCGTAGTTCTGATTCTTGACAGCCTCCTTGAGAGCTGCAAGAGGAGCATCAAGCTGGGACTTCTTGTCAGCAGGAATCTTGTCTCCATTGTCCTTGAGGAACTTGTCGACCTGGAAGGTAAGCGCATCAGCGTTGTTGACCTTGTCGATACGCTCTTTCTCAGCCTTGTCGGCCTCTTCGTTAGCCTTGGCCTCATCACGCATACGCTGGATTTCCTCATCGGTAAGGCCGCTGGACGCCTCGATGCGGATGTGCTGTTCCTTGCCAGTAGCCTTGTCCTTTGCGGAAACGCTGAGGATACCGTTGGTGTCGATATCGAAGCTTACCTCGATCTGAGGTATTCCGCGGGGAGCGGGAGCGATTCCGTCAAGATGGAAGACTCCAATCTGCTTGTTGTCCTTTGCCATGGGGCGTTCGCCCTGGAGGACGCGGATTTCAACTGAAGGCTGGTTGTCAGCGGCAGTGGAGAAAACCTGATCCTTGTGGACAGGGATGGTGGTGTTGGATTCTATGAGTTTGGTCATCACGCCGCCGAGGGTCTCGATACCGAGAGAAAGCGGGGTTACATCCAGAAGGAGAACGTCCTTGACGTCACCTACGAGCACACCGCCCTGGATGGATGCGCCGATGGCGACTACCTCATCGGGGTTGACGCTCTTGTTGGGCTCTTTTCCAAAGAACTCCTTCACGAGGTCCTGAACCTTGGGGATACGTGTGGAACCACCCACGAGGATAACCTCATCAATGTCGGATGCGGAAAGATGCGCATCTGAGAGGGCCTTGCGGCAAGGCTCGATGCTGCGGCGGAAAAGATCGTCGCAGAGAGCTTCGAACTTGGCGCGGGTAAGGCTCTTTACAAGATGCTTGGGCATACCGTCCACTGCAGTGATGTAAGGAAGGTTGATTTCGGTTGTGGTCTGGTTGGAGAGTTCGATCTTCGCCTTCTCGGCAGCTTCCTTGAGTCTCTGGAGGGCCATAGGGTCCTTGCGGAGATCCATTCCTCCGTTCTCCGAAGAGAATTCTCCGGCGAGCCAGTCGATGATGACCTGGTCGAAATCGTCACCTCCGAGGTGGGTGTCACCGTTGGTGGACTTGACCTCGAACACGCCGTCGCCGAGTTCAAGGATACTGATATCGAAGGTACCGCCTCCAAGGTCATAGACTGCGACCTTCATATTCTTGTTCTTCTTGTCGAGTCCGTATGCGAGAGCCGCTGCGGTAGGCTCGTTGATGATACGCTTCACGTCGAGTCCGGCAATCTTTCCGGCCTCCTTGGTAGCCTGACGCTGGGAGTCCGAGAAATATGCAGGCACGGTGATGACGGCCTCGGTAACTTCCTGACGGAGATAATCCTCTGCGGTCTTCTTCATCTTCTGGAGAATGATGGCGGAGATTTCCTGAGGAGTGAACATCTTCCCGTTGATATCGACGCGGGGGGTGTTGTTGTCGCCCTTGGCAACCTTGTAAGGTACGCGTGTTGCCTCGGTGCTCACCTGATCGTAGGTCTCTCCCATAAAACGCTTGATGGAGAAGATGGTGTTGGACGGGTTGGTAACGGCCTGACGCTTTGCAGTGTCGCCCACCTTGCGCTCGCCGTCGGATGTGAATGCAACGACCGAAGGGGTTGTACGATGTCCTTCATTGTTGATGATAACGGTAGGCTGATTGCCTTCCATTACTGCGACGCAGGAATTGGTAGTTCCAAGGTCGATTCCGATGATTTTTCCCATAATATCTTGAATTTTTTAAATTTCATTCCGCAGCCACCACGGGCTGTCAGGAAGAAACGACATCCAATCCCGTGCCACCCGCCTTTTTCTGACAATTTGTCACTTTTCTTCCGGGATCAATACGGGCTTTCGGGAAAAAAGTCTAACTTTACGGGGTATTGAATATGACATGAATATGACAGTTGACAAAGACAGGCATTTTTCTCTCGTTCCGAATGTCCTCCTGACATTGGCGGGAGGGATGGAATATCTCAGGCTGAAACGTTCGAGCAGGAATCCTGCACGTTCCCAGGCGGCCGTACTCCGTTCCATACTCGAATACGGAAGGGATACGGAATTCGGAAAGGAGCACAGGTTCCAGCATATCCTTGGGGCAAAAGACAGTGCGGAACTTTACCGCCGCTACCGCGAATGCATTCCCATCATGGAATACGAGGACTACCGTCCGTATGTCAACAGGATGAAGGACGGAGGATGCGACATCCTTTTCAAAGGACGCCCTGTCCTTTACGCCACCACTTCGGGAGCGACGGGAGAGCCCAAGTGGATACCCATCTCGAAGAAATACCTTGACGGCGTTTACGGAAAGCTGAACAAGGCCTGGTTGTACAACTTCATCAGGAACAGGCCGGAAGTTTATTCCGGTTATATCGTTTGCGTGGTCGGCAAGCAGATTGAAGGCTATACCCCGGACGGCACCATTTACGGTTCGGTATCCGGGTTCACGCAGCGCAGATGCCCGGGATTCATCAGGAAGATGTACGTCTCCCCGAGTGAAGTGTTCAACATCGACGACTACTCGGCCAGAAATTATGCAATAATGCGTATGGGCATCGAAAGGAACGTGACTCTGGTAGTTGCGGCGAACCCTTCCACGATGGTGGAGATGCAGCATAACGTTGACAAGTGGTGGGATGAATATGTCAAGGATATCGAGAACGGCACAATGAGTGAGAAGGTGGAGATTCCGGATGACATCCGCGAGGCCTGCCGTCCGTATCTGAAACCCAATCCCGAAAGGGCCGCGGAACTCAGGGAACTCAAGGAACGCTACGGGCAGGTACTGCCGAAGCACTTCTGGCCGAATCTCCAGATTCTGTCCACCTGGAAGTGCGGAAACACAAGGATATATCTCGACAAGCTGTCGGGGGCATTCCCCGAAAGGATGCTCCACCAGGAGTTCGCATATTTCTCATCCGAATGCCGCGCCGGCCTGGTGCTCGACGACAGCATCGAGACCGCACTTTTCCCGCATCTTCATTTCTATGAATTCCGCAAGGCGGCGGACTACGACAATCCCGATGCAAGGATATACCAGCTGGACGAGTTGGAAGAAGGAGAGGAGTACTGCCCGCTGGTGACAACATTCTCCGGCCTGTACCGCTACAATATGAACGACATCGTCAAGGTGGGCTCCAAGTTCGTGAACACCCCAAGAATCCATATGGTCCAGAAGGTTAACGGAATAGTCTCCATAACGGGGGAGAAGCTCTATGAAGGCCAGTTCGTTTCCGCAGTGAAAAAGGCCGTGGACTCCACGGGAAAGAAACTCAACTACTATGTGGCATACGCCAACCTGGAAGACAGCCGCTACGACTTGTACTTCGAGTTCGAAGACCAGACGACCACCAGGGAGGAAGCCGAGGGCTTCGGACGCATTGTAGATGCGAACATAAAGGAATCCAATATGGAGTATGCCGCCAAGCGGGACAGCTTCCGCCTCAAGGATCCCGCCACATTCAGGCTCACTTACGGTTCGTTCGATGCATTCAAGGAGAAATATCTCGAATCAACCCACGGAGATGCTTCCAGATTCAAGCCCAACGTGCTGGCCCAGGATGAAGTGAAGCATAGTCTGATAAACGCATATATTCGAACTGATAATCAGTAGTCAAATGGAATACAGGCAGCTGGAAGAAAATGAAATCAAGGACCTCGAGTCGAGAATCCTTTACGAGGACAACCATATCATTGCTATAAACAAGAAGTCCGGAGAAATCGTCCAGGGGGACAAAACCGGGGACGAGTGCCTTGCGGACACGCTTAAGGCATATATTGCGGAGAGGGACTCCAAACCGGGACGGGTGTTCATAGGAGTACCCCACAGACTCGACCGGCCCGTCAGCGGCCTGTGCATATTCGCAAAGACCAGCAAGGCTCTGGAACGCCTCAATGAAAGCTTCAGGACAGGCAGCGTCACCAAGAAATATTGGGCGCTCTGCTGCGAAAAGCCGGAAAAACCCGGCGGGCACCTCGAGAACTGGCTTTCCCGAAACGAGAAGCAGAACAAATCATACATCGTTCCTCAGGGCACGAAAGATGCCAAACTTGCAAAACTCAATTACAATTTCCTGAGCAGCACCGACAGGTATCACCTGATTGAAGTCGAGCTCCTCACGGGCCGCCACCACCAGATCCGCTGCCAGCTCGCAGGCATAGGCTGCCACATCAAGGGGGACCTGAAATACGGTGCGCCGCGCTCGAATCCGGATGGAGGCATATGCCTGCACGCAAGGACGATAAACTTCATCCACCCCGTGAGAAAGGAGGAAATCACCATCACCGCTCCCCTTCCCCGGAGCTGGAAGGGTCTCGAGGACGTGGACGTCTGCGATTGAGCTTTCTGAGATATTCGCTCGGGGTCATCCCCACATTCAACTTGAACCAATGGTTGAAAGTCGGCTGGCTGTTGAATCCGCACAGTTTGCTGACCTCCTCTATTTTCAGCCTCCTGTCCCTCTCCATCATATCCACGGCATATTTTATCCTATACCAGTTGACATAGCGCGGGAAGCCCATCCCGGCGCAGTCATTCACGGCGCGGGAAAGATAGAGCCGGTTGGTCCTGATGGCATGCGCCACCTGATCCAGAGTGAGGTTGGGATCAAGATAGGGCTTTGACAGGGTCATATACCTGGACGCGGCGGCATACAGTTCGTTCCGGTCCTGTCTTATCCCCTTCTCCTTCTTTTCGGGAAATATATATGCGTTTTCCTCCAACCGCCCCTGAGCCTTTGGGATTCTGAAAATGTTCCTGAAGAACGACATCTCTTTTTTCAGGCAAAAAAACCAAAAACCCCATACACGTCCGTAGTGGGGTATGGGGTTTACAGAGTGCGGTTTACGAATCTTCCAGAAACTATTTTTTCTGAATTTTCTTCTGTGCGGTCTTGATGCGTTCGAAACCTTTTCCATATACTCCGGTCACACTGGAGACGGACAAAAAGGCATTCGGGTCTATTGCTTTGACATATCGGAGAAAGAGATTCAGGTCAACTTTCCTCGTAAGAACCATAATAACCTGCGTGGGCTCCTTGGTGTACCAGCCTTTTCCGTCAAGAACCGTAACTCCGCGATGGAGCTCGGTAGTTATGGCATCAGCGATCTCCGCGTATTTCTTCGAGAGGATAAACAGCTGGACCGACTGTTTGGAACCGGCCACACACATATCCAGAACAGTGGTCACCACGGCAGTCAGAATGAAACCGTACACCACGGTGGTAATCTTCTCCACGAAAGGGACAAGCTCGCCCGAAGGAGTGTAGGACGGAACAAAAAGGGATGAGAGTATTATCATCGCGTCCAGCGCGAGAATCATCCTTCCCGGAGACACTTCCCTGTACTTGTTCACTATGAGCGCAATTATGTCTGTTCCACCCGTACTGCCGCCCTGGGCCATCGAGATGCCTATTCCGCAACCGACCATGATTGCACCCATGATTGTGCTCATCAGTTTTCCATTGTCGATAACAAGTTCCTGGATGAACTCATCCGGGAGCAGCCCCTGGGTAACGTTCAGGCCTACGGATGCAAGGATGATTGCGTACACCGTCTTGACTCCGAAACTCTTGCCCAAAGTGAAAAGAGCCGCGACCAGAAGGATTGCGTTCATCACAAAATAGGACGTGCCTATCTTTACCGCACCCTTCGTGGCATACTGGATAATGGAAGCCACGCCGGTGGTCCCGCCTCCGATAAGGTTGTTCGGAACGAGAAACAGGCTCCATCCCAGGACGTACAGCAGAATACCCACAGTAATAAGGGAGTACTCCTTGACAGTCCTGAGAGCTGAATTCTGAATTACTGCCATTTCTATTTTTTCTTTTTTCCGGTATCTATTCCGGCCTTGATTTCCTCGAATCCCTCACCGTACACTCCGGTTGTCTGGCTGACAGACATGAATGCGCGGGGATCTATGGATTTGACGGCCTTGGTGAATGAAGGCAGCTGGTGCTTGCGCATAAGTACCAGCAACACGTTCTTGTCTTCCTTTGTAAACCATCCCTGGGCACGCAGCAGGGTCACACCCCTGTCAAGGGTGTTGATGATATAGTCCGCTATCTTCTCATACTGGCTCGAGAAGATCAGTACCTGGATGGTCGAGCGGTTCCCGACCACTACGCGGTCCACCACCACCGAGAAAGTCAGCGCCATCTCGAAACCGTACAGCGTGTCCGCAAAAGACTTGTCGGGAAGGAGAAGGATGGTGCAGATAATGATGAAATCGGAGAGAAGGAAAACCTTGCTGAGGGAAACCGGATAGTATTTGTTGACTATAAGGGCAATGATGTCCGTTCCTCCGGTACTGCCGCCTTTGCGGATGATCAGTCCTACCGCGACCGCCTCGAGGGCGCCGGCGATGATGGGGACAAGAACGGGCTGGGACACGAAAAAGAAGTTTCCGGGCACGGAATGAAGCCACTCGAGGCGGCTTCCCAGCTCCATTACGAGTGAGGATACTATTATGCAGAAAAGCGTCCTGAAGCCGAAGGCGACACCGAAGATGGCGATGGCCACGAGAAGCAGGAGGCAGTTCACGACAATATATGAAATGGAAGCCTTGATAAAGCCGCCGGTGGCGAACTGAATGACCGTACAGAGTCCCATTATCCCTCCGGAGGACATCCCCTGGGGAATCATGAACCCTTCCCACGCAAGCATGAAAAGGAAGCAGGCAAATATCATTACGGCGTAATCCGCGATGACGTTCAGGGCTTTGGCTTTCATTTTACGACGATATTGATTATCCTGCCAGGGACTACGATCACCTTGACAATCGACTGCCCGCCGACATACTTTGCCGTCTGGTCCATCGCACGGACGGCAGCCTCAACCTCCGCAACGGACGCGGACTTGGGCAGATCCACCGTGAAGCGCATCTTTCCGTTGAACTGGACAGGGTATGTCACCGTATCCTCCACCGTCAGAGCGGCATCGTACTGCGGGAAGGAGGCGTCGCATACGGAAGTCGCGTTCCCGAGAGAATGCCAGAGTTCCTCGGCGATATGGGGAGCGAAGGGGGAAAGAAGAACAGTAAGGGGTTCGAGGATTTCCTTCTTGTGGCAGTTGCCGAGATCGTTGAGCGCAATCATGAATGCACTGATGGTAGTATTGTATGAGAAATTCTCGATGTCTTCCTGCTCCTTTGCGATGAGTTTGTGGAGCGCCTTCAACTCGGACGGGGTCGCCTTCTCATCGGTGACGATGAAATTGTCGCGGTCATAGAAGAGTTTGTAGAAGCGGCGCAGGAAACGGTTGACTCCGTCTATGCCTTTGGTGTCCCAGGGCTTGCTCTGCTCGATGGGGCCGAGGAACATCTCATAAAGCCTGAGGGTGTCCGCACCGTAGGTGTTGCAGATGTCGTCGGGATTGACGACGTTGAACATGCTCTTGCTCATCTTCTCGACAGCCCATCCGCAGACGTACTCGCCGTCCTCGAGGATGAATTCGGCATCATTGAATTCTGGCCTCCAGGCCTTGAATGCCTCCAGGTCGAGCTTGTCGTTATGCACGATGTTGATGTCGACGTGGATTTCAGTGGTGTCGTAGTTGCCCTTGAGTCCGAGGGAGACGAACTTGTTCGTGCCGACTATACGGTAAACGAAGTTGGAGCGGCCCTGAATCATTCCCTGGTTGATGAGTTTTGCGAAAGGTTCGTCCTCGCAGACATATCCCAGGTCATAAAGGAACTTGTTCCAGAAGCGCGAATAGATGAGGTGGCCCGTAGCGTGCTCGGTGCCTCCGATGTAGAGATCGACGTTACGCCAGTAGCCGTCCGCCTCACCGCTTACGAGGGCCCCGTCGTTGTGCGGGTCCATATACCTCAGATAGTAGGCGCTTGATCCGGCGAATCCGGGCATTGTGCTTGTCTCAAGGGGGTAGCCCTTGTATGTCCAGTCCTTCGCCCTTGCGAGAGGAGGTTCTCCGGTGGGTTTGTAGGAATCTATTTCAGGCAACTCGAGCGGCAGGTCCTTCTCGTCCACAGGGCAAGGGATGCCGTCCTTGTAGTAGATCGGGAACGGTTCTCCCCAATAGCGCTGACGCGAGAAAATGGCGTCGCGCAGGCGGTAGTTGGTCTTCCTGCGGCCGAGTCCGTTTGCCTCGGCGTAGTCTTTCGCGGCCTCGATGGCATCCTTCACGTCCATCCCGTCCAGGAATCCGCTGTTGCACATCTTGCCTTCCTTCGCATCGAAGCTCTGCTCCGAAACGTCGCAACCCGCGATGATGGGGACTATGGGAAGGTTGAACTTGCGTGCAAACGCGTAGTCACGGCTGTCGTGCGCCGGCACTGCCATAATGGCGCCGGTGCCGTAGCCTGCAAGCACGTATTCGCTAATCCATACGGGCACTTTCTCCCCGGTAAGAGGATTGATGCCGTAAGATCCGCTGAACACTCCGGTCACACTCTTCGTCTCCGAAATCCTCTCTCGCTCTGTCTTCTTCTTCACTTCCTTCACATACTGCTCCACGGCATCCTTCTGCGCCGCGGAAGTGAGTTCGGGCACGAGTTCCGAATCGGGGGCGAGAACCATGAAGGGCACTCCGAAGATAGTGTCGACGCGGGTGGTGAAGATGGTGACGGGAACGGTCTTTCCGTCGCACTCCGTATTGAACACAACCTCGGTGCCCTGGGACTTGCCTATCCAGTTGCGCTGCATTTCCTTCAGGGAATCCGTCCAGTCGAGGGTGTCAAGGCCCTTGAGCAGCCTCTCGGCATAAGCGGAGACCCTCAACTGCCACTGCATCATCTTCTTCTGCTCCACAGGGAACCCTCCCCTGACGCTGAGGCCGTCCTTGACCTCATCATTGGCCAGCACGGTGCCGAGCCCCTCGCACCAGTTGACGGAAGTCTCCGCCTGATAGGCGATGCGGTAGCCCATAAGGATGTCCGACTTCTCCTTCTCGGAAGCGGCCTTCCACGTCTCGGGAGTCACAGCGCCGTAGCCGGTGGTCTCGAAACGTTTTACGAGTTCGGAGATGGGGCGTGCCTTGTCGGCATCCGGGTCATACCAGGACGCGAACATCTTCAGGAACGCCCACTGCGTCCACTTGTAGAATCCGGGATCGCAGGTGCGCACCTCCCTGGACCAGTCATAGGAAAAGCCTATGCGGTCGAGCTGCTGCCGGTAGCGGGAGATGTTGGCGGTAGTGGTCACCTCGGGGTGCTGTCCGGTCTGGATGGCATACTGCTCGGCGGGAAGGCCGAAGGAGTCATATCCCATAGGGTGAAGCACGTTGAAGCCGCGAAGGCGTTTGTACCGCGAATAGATGTCGCTTGCTATATATCCTAGCGGATGCCCGACGTGAAGTCCCGCCCCGGAAGGGTAAGGGAACATGTCGAGAACGTAGTACTTCGGTTTCGAAGAATCTTCCTTCACCTTGTATGTCCCATCCTGGGCCCACTTCTTCTGCCACTTGGCTTCGATGCTTTTGAAATCGTAATCCATTATCTGTTTTTCGTAAGTCTGAATTCAACGTATACGGACATCTTTGTCCTGACCTTCTTCCCGCGCACGCGTCCCGGTTTCCAGTCCGGGGATGCGCTGATGACCCTCACCGCCTCGTCGTCGAGTCTCTGGTCCACACCCCTGGCCACTTCCACCTCGCACACCTTTCCGTTCTCGTCCACGACGAAATCCACCAGCACGCGCCCCTGCACTCCCTGGGCCACGGCACTCTCGGGATATCTGAGATAGACATACACCCATTTCTCGAGGAAGGTGACCGGATCGTAGTTGTTGAAGAAGGCCGGTTTCACGTCGCAATCGTAGTACGACACCGAGGGCTTCTTTCCGTTTTCGGACGCCTTCGGGCCCGTGCGGTACTGCTGCGGAGCCTCCGCCCGGTTGACAAGGGCAACGGTATAGTTGTAGATGTATTCCAGTTCCCTTTCCATCCCGTCATATTCGAGTATGTCGGCGGTATCCTCCGCAGTGTTGTACTCGGGGTACATCCCGCTGGTGAACATAGTCACGGGGATACCCGCAGCGTGGAAGGAGTTGTGGCACGACGAGACCGGCTCGAGATTGGCTATGGTAGGATGGACGGGCTGGAGGGTTTGGGAGAGTTCCCTGACTATGTCGTTCAGGTCTTCGCTGCCTGCCGTGTATGCATAGAAGCCCCGTGACGGAGTGCCCAGCATCTCAAGGTTTATCATTGCATCTATCTTGTCCGCTTCGGGAAAGGAACGGTTGACAAAATACCAGGCACCCGCGTCGCTGACGAGGGTGGATCCGAAGGCGGCGATGAGCACGGAACGCTTGAGAAGCACCCTGTTGAGGCTGAGACGCTGCGCAAGTTCGACAAGCATCGAAAGGCCGGAGCCGTTGCCGTT
>JAKSJY010000045.1 GCA_024402025.1 Bacteroidales bacterium | reverse complement strand
CCAGTCGGAAGTGAATTCCTCCTCGGGAGAAACGTATACCCTGATGACAAGAGGGCAGGCATACTCGGATTCAAGTCCGAAAATGCCGCGTCCCGTCTGACGGAACTGAAGTCCGAGGTAGTTCAGATCCATCTTGTCGTACATCTTCTCGGTACGTATCGTAAGAACCTTGAGTTCACTAAGCTTTGTGGGATCCGGGCTCCAGATACGGAAGTGCGAAGGAGTGAACACCGATTCCTGAACTTTGTCCGCATCCGTAACCGCAGGGTCATATTTGATAACCACGGTATGGCTTCCGACAAAGGTCTTCACGCCGTGGACTCCGGGCACCTTCTCCATACGGGCCTTGAATGCCATCGAAGATCCATAGCATTTCACCGTCTTGAGACCTGACATCCTTACGGTCTCGATTTTCATCCCGTTCTCTATTCCCCAACTCTCATCTATGGTAGGGAGTTCATACCTGGCTCCCACCACGAATGCGGCGGCAAGCAGAAGCGCCGCAATGACGGGAGGAAGTATCCTTGTCCATCTCGGGGCCGGCTTGTTGCCCACCGAAATACTCAGGCTGTTGGTCGGACAGGCGGCGATGCATTCTCCGCAGAGGGTGCAGTCCACCGAACGGATGGCGCCGTTGAAAGAGGTGGCGTCGATGTTATAGGGGCAGGCCTTCTGGCAACTGTGGCAGGTGCGCCCGCAACTGTCGAGGTCACGTACCACGTGCAGCACCTGACCTACCGGACGGATGGTGATTTCCAGGATGTAGCCGAGAAGGAGGATGGCGGCGAAGAGCACCCACCAGGGAACGCTGACGCCAAGAACGCCGAGAAGCACGTAGACGGCAACGAGGATGGCGAAAGGTATGTAGAACTTCAGGGTGTTGGACGCTGCTCCGAGAGGGCAGATGTACTTGCACCAGAAACGGTCTATCAGAAGCGAAGGGATGATTACGAGGCAGAGCGCGACGATGCTCATCCAAAGGGTGATCTCACCCTTGAAGCCTGTCGCAACCGCGTAGTACGGGTCCAGATTCTTGCAGAACAGTTCGCTCGAGCTGGCGGTCATATATACTATCCAGAAAAGGAGGGCATACTTGACGATGCGGAGGATCTTGTCACCCACAGAGCCCGACTTGATATCGATCGAGGGAAGACCGATAGCCTTGCGCAGTTTCTTGAGAAGGTCCTCCACCGTACCTATGGGGCAGAGGAAGCCGCAGAACAGTTTGCTGAACAGTACGACCGCCACTGCGAGGGCGAGCCCCATAACTATCTGGGCGGAAGTCATCGAACAGGGCAGGGACCCGCGTACGATGTAGGTGATGAAGGCCTGGATGCCTCCCATCGGGCAGTACTTTTCAGGATCCTGCTTGAAGAAGACGATAAGTACTGCAATGGCCGCCAATGCAGACCATTGCAGTATGTATTTCAGGATATTCCCTGCTATCGAACCTTTTTTCATCAGTCGTTGTTTTTAACGCAGCGGAGGGCGGCTCCATTAGTGGCGTTGCAGTAGCTCAGGCTCACCTTACCCTCATTGTTGGCTGAAGTGAAAGTGGTCATAAGGGCGAAGAACTGCGGCTTTGGATTCGTTCCGGTGCCGACGTATCCAGTCGAAGACCAGTAATAGCTCATTGCACATGAACCCAGCCATTCTTCGTATATGCACTTGCTGGAGTCTATCATAATCTTGTTGTAAGCATTGTTTACAACAGCGCCGGAGAAAATGAAATTCCACCCTGCATCATTGAACTTTTTCACCTTGCCGGCCGAATATGCTGAATCATAGAAGAGTGCGTTAGCGTCAGTGACGTTTCCTTTCTCAGTTCCACTGTCGTCCTTGTTGGAATTTCCGCAAAGAGCAAGGTACTCGGCCCTGGAAGGAATGTGCCAGCCCGGAGGGCAGATACCCTGAGCGCCCGCGAAATCGTGGACGTTATCCGTTGTGATGGGGGTATTGAAAAGGACGTCGCCGGAGTAGAGAAGTCCGTACTTTGCGACGGACTCGTCATCCGTGAGGGCAGTGGTGACGCTCCCGTCAGTGGAATAGGGGTAGAAGACATTGACTCCCTCTTCGCCGGGCTTGCCGAGTTTGCAGTTCTCAGGGACATACCTGAGGTTTTCGGCCATCCAGATACTGCCGTTATCAAGTTTGACAATCTTGTAAACAACATCGTGATAGACGATTCCGCTGATTCTCACCAGCTTGGAGGTGATGTAGGTCGTGCCGTCAGCAGCGATGGCCGTCAACTGGAGAATCGCATCCTTGATTTCGGAGCTCTTGCTGGTAGCAATCCGTATCTTGTTTCCGTCAAGCAACTTCACGCCCCAAGTCGATTTGACTGCCTTTGTCTTGATGTCGGTGGCGCTGCCGTCAGCATAGAAGACAGTCGCGGATACCGTAGAGATTTCAACGTCAGGAAGAGTGTACTCGACCTCAACTTCCTTTCCCTGAACAATCTCGATGCAGTCCTTGTCGGCATCACCTATCGCGATACGCTTTGCCATAGGGAGAAGGTAGGTCGTATTGCCCTCGTCGTTGAGGACAATCTTCAAGTAACCGTTCTCTACGCTTACAGAGCTGAAGAAGGAATCGCCATCCTGGCCATCCTGGCCATCCTGGCCGTCCTGGCCGTCCTGGCCGGGCTCACCCTGGGGACCCTGAGGACCCTGGGGACCCTGAGGACCCTGAGGACCCTGAGGACCCTGGGAACCCTGGGCACCGTCCTGACCGTCCTGGCCGGGCTCACCCTGGGGACCCTGAGGACCCTGGGGACCCTGGGCACCGTCCTGACCGTCCTTACCGTTGGAAAGGGTAAGAGTGGTATTGTCCGTAAGATAAATGGTCCAGCCGGTAGCCGTCTGCTCAACCCTGTCGACAGTGACTTTCCTGTCGATTGCGCTCTGCAGAGCATCCAATTCGGATTCGATTGTTGAAACTTTCTGCTCGAGAGTGGAAACGCGTCCGGTCAGGGCAGAATCGTCATACTTCTGGCAACCTGCCGCCAGAAGCGATGCAGTCAATGCTGCAATGAAAAATTTTGATGTTTTCATAATGAATGGTGTTTATTTTGATTGTTGATCTTTGTCTTTCAAACAGCGGAGAGCGGCCCCATAAGTAGCGGTGCAGTAGCTCAGGCTCACCTTACCCTCGTTGTTGGCCGAAGTGAAAGTGGTCATAAGGCCGAAGAACTGCGGCTTTGGATTCGTTCCGGTGCCGACGTATCCGGTCGAAGACCAGTAATAGCTCATTGCACATGAACCCAGCCATTCTTCGTATATGCACTTGCTGGAGTCTATCATAATCTTGTTGTAAGCATTGTTTACAACAGCGCCGGAGAAAATGAAATTCCACCCTGCATCATTGAACTTTTTCACCTTGCCGGCCGAATATGCTGAATCATAGAAGAGTGCGTTAGCGTCAGTGACGTTTCCTTTCTCAGTTCCACTGTCGTCCTTGTTGGAATTTCCGCAAAGAGCAAGGTACTCGGCCCTGGAAGGAATGTGCCAGCCCGGAGGGCAGATACCCTGAGCGCCCGCGAAATCGTGGACGTTATCCGTTGTGATGGGGGTATTGAAAAGGACGTCGCCGGAGTAGAGAAGTCCGTACTTTGCGACGGACTCGTCATCCGTGAGGGCAGTGGTGACGCTCCCGTCAGTGGAATAGGGGTAGAAGACATTGACTCCCTCTTCGCCGGGCTTGCCGAGTTTGCAGTTCTCAGGGATATACCTGAGATTTTCGGCCATCCATTTCTGCCCGTTTGAAAGCACTACCGTATTGTATCTCACACCGTCGTATTCGAAATATCCGTCATACTCGTGGAACTCCACCTGCTTTTCGGGAATGAGACCCTTGTCGTTCCAGGCCTCGATCTCTCCGCTGAGGGCGACGTTCACGTCATTGGGAAGAACGACCATATTGATGGAGTACTGTCCGCCGGCCTCGAGAGTCACTTCGGAGAGGCTCTTCGAGAGGGTCTTGCCACCCTGCAGTTCGACTTCCACCTTGAATTTGACGGTCTGGGGAATCACGATGGCGATGTATTTCGTGTCCGCGGCCACCTCGTGGGCGGAAATGTCCTGAGGAGCAGCGACCTGGGGGATGGTGCATACGCCTTCTCCGGGATCGACGTTCGCGTCAAGGATGGAATTCTTGAGAACCACGCCGTTTACCTTGGCGCCTCCCTGATTGTCGATATTGATGACAATTCTTGTAAGAAGGTGCTTGAACACCATCGACACCGTAGCCTGGGGAATGACATTTTCCTTTACGGCAGCCATCAGGTCCGAATTGCCGTAGCCGTCGCCGCCCTGGTCGGAAGCGACGCTGAAATGCGTCGGGAAAATTTCGGTGTAGGGGTAATACGCTACGAAATCGCTGTTCTGGTCACCAGAAGTGTACCACTGGAGAGAGCTGACGAAGGCTTCTCCGTCGTAAACCATACATTCGTTCGAAGCATAGACTTCTCCTCCGTGAATGATATTGACGCCTATCTTGTCACCTTCTTCGAAATCGGTTTCGGTTGCCTTGGTAATGACGGGCTCGATGGCAATGTTGCCGGAAACCACCTGGGGGTTCTCAACTCTGCAAGAACCCAAAACGGCCACCATAATGGCAAGAACCAAAAAATTCAAACTTTTTTTCATAACACAGAAATATTTATCGTTATTGTTCAATTCCTAAAAAACGTATCCGAATGAAAGGCCGGCTTCCAGACGGTTCTTCCCCGCACGGAAAGCGGCTTTGCAACAGGCCTCCAGGTATAGCGACCCGGGGAAGTCGTACCTCAGACCGACAAGACCCGCGAACTCAGGACTTGTCATATACCATTTCCAGTTGTCGTAGAATTCCTGCTGACGGACAGGCTCCGTCTTCGATACGATTTCCCGTACGGCACGGCTGTCCTCGTCGAGGAATCCCAGAGTCGAACGCAAGCCCAGAATCGGGACAAGCCCGCAGGCCGTGGAAATGCGGCCCTGCGCGGAGAGTTCCCCAACGCGGAGAATCCGGGAGTTGACATACGGATACTGGTAGGATGAGAACGCATCCTCGCGTAAATACGACGCCCGCACTTCGAGTTCGAACACGGAAGGCCGGACCGCAGTCCAGCAGGGAGAAACGCTGAATCTGCCGGAACCGCCCACCGTATTGCCCCCGTAGTTCTTGCGGGTGGTGACGCCTCCCTGGGTAACCTTTTCTATCACGTTTTCATCCAGTTTCTCACTTCGGTAAGAGGTTTTCAGGCGGAATATGTGTTCAGTACCTGACGAAGACCGGGTATTCCACTGAAGTATGGAGGACAGGACATCCGATGGGAAATTCATCCAGATGGCATCCTTCTCCCCTATCCTCCCTCCGGCGTGCAGGTACGAAAGATCCAAATACAGGGCTTCGTTCCAAGCCGCCTGAGCGCCAAGCCCCCAACCTGTCTCACGGATGGGGAATCCGCCGATTCCGGGCTCGCTGAGGTGAGTGCCTCCGCCGTCCCAAGGCTGCTCAAGTCCATAGAACATACCCTTGTCGATAAATGCCAGATATGAGGTTTCGGAGACTCCAATCTGCTCGGCTGTGACAGTCTCCGTATTGCATATCACGGCCGCTGAAAGACCTGCGCTCCATTTTCCCCGGCACCATTGGATTCCGGGCCTGAACGACAGGTCGAGCGCATAATCCGTATATCTGAGGTCCTTGCGCTTCGAGTAGTTGGTGGACTTGAAGTCCACGGCAGCTCCGACTCTCCACCCCTCGGCAATATCAACGCTCACTCCCCCGTCGAAGGAATAAACCTGACGGCTCTTGGTACCCGGAGTGTATTCGTATATCGCGACAGGGAAACGTCCGCTTTCAAGGAGCATCCCTCCGCAGGCGTCGTACATCGTCGTCTGGGTGAAGCCGAAACTCCCGACCATGCTGAAACGCTTCAGATGCTTTATCGAGAATGCCTGTGCCCCGACCGACCACTGCCTGGGGGCTTGGGAGAGCAGACGGTTGTCACCCTGCGTGTATCCTGCGCTCAGGGCCGCCTCGGAAATGCTGAGGCTGTCCGTACGCAGGCCGGCGACATTGTCCCCGACAAGCCAGGGATTGCGCTCGTAAACGTTGACGTACCTCCAGCCGGCAGGGCCGTCCTCCCGGGACGACCTCGGGAAAAGAGGAGCACTGCAAAGAACCGTGAAGGCAACGGCGGCAGTCAATGTGAGGATTCTCTTATTCATGGAGCGTCGCCTTTTCAAGTTCAACAAAATCGTTCGAGGAGTTGTTCGTGTCCTGCAGTACCGTGAAACCCTTCTCGGAACTTTCCTTCTCGTCCACCTTCCTTGCAAGCGAATGGCCCAGGAAGGTATCGGTCAGCGTAACGAAGCCCGCATCGACGTCCGAGCGGATGCGCTTGTTGTTCGAAGTGGTGGAGCCGCTGAACACCTCGACCCCGTCCAGTATCCAATCCCAGGGAATGGTGACGACATTGTCGCGGGTGGTTCCGGGTATGGGTATCACGGAATCGCTCTGCTTGATGAATTCTCTGATGGAGATATCCTGAGGACGGAAAATGATGACGGTGGGGGAACTGATGGAGAATGCATAAGCATTCGCTATTCCGACCTTGATGACCACGTCCAGAATGCGCTCGACCCTGATCTGATCTCCGGGAGCGGGGTGGTAAACGGTATTCGTGAAATATGTGTTGTTGTAGCAGACAAAGTAGTCCGGCTTGTTGAGATTCACGCTCAGCGGATACTGCACCGTGTGGTCGATGGCCCCGTTGAGGCACAGGACGGCATCCTGCCCGCTCTCGAGGGGGAAAGAGGTCCCGTCACCGCCGAACTGCCACAGAGCCTGGATAATCGGAGCGAAATCCATTATCTGACCCCAGGGATTGGTCGAATTGGCATTGTAGGGGGCGAGAGTGCCGAAACACAGGCTGTCAAGATAGACGGTCCGAGTATCGTTGTTATGCAGAATCACGTACTTGTCGGACTGGTAGTCGCCCACCTCGGGAAGTTTCTTGCAGCCACCGCAGTATATTTCGCGGATGACGAGCGTACCGGCCTTGGAGTATTTGAGGGGAACGCTGATGGTGGTGGTACCGTTTACGAGGACCTTGTCGCAGGTGCCGTTGAAAATCGACTGCCCGCTTCGGTCGCTCACGCTCACGCGGTACAAGCCCCTGGGAAGACTGATCTCGGCCTTCCCGGCCCCGTCTGTGAAAATGCTGTACCGGAACAGGTTGTTCATTTCCTCCAGCGAGACCTCGACGCCTTCGCGTGCGAACTCGGAATAGTCTTCGGGGTACTCCAGGGAAATCGTGACACTGCACGACGAGACGCTGTACGGATCTAAACTGCGGACATCCATACAGGAAACGGCGAAAAGCGCGGCGAATGCAATTGAAATCAATCTTTTCATCATAGCTTGATTCTGCAGGTCAGACCATAATAGAACGCCGGGGTGAAAACTGCGCTTACGCCGGTCGCGAACGATACGACATTCGGCCTGGAAGCAGTGAAGTTGTTGGCGAAGAAACTGAGTGAAACGTGCTTGCCGATTTCCTTCGTAATGCTGAGGTTGGCACTGCAATAGAAACCGTAGCCGTCGGGGTTGTATGTGTAGGCATTGCCCGTCTTGACGATGAGATTGGCGAATTCGGGATCCAGGGCCTGCGCGTCGGTGAAGGGATGGACCTCCCCGTCGAGGGTCATATAGGATACCGGACGGATGGCGGCATAGGAATCGCCGTCATAGATGCTGCCTCCTGTGGGGGTGTTGGAGGTCTGGGTGACACGGTAGGCATATTCCGCTCCGTCGTGCTCGCTAAGGTTGCGCATTCTGCGCAGGATGGACGCCTCGAGGCGGCAGGTAATGACGAGACGCGCCTCGGGAATGTGGGTGATGGTCGTGAAGTTCGCGTCCAGGTTGTGGGAAACCTTGCCGTTGGCAGTTCCGTTGGAGGCGCCCCGGGCATAGATTCCGACGTACTGGTAGGAGCTGTTGGGGATGGAAGTATGCGACCACCCGTTATTGTAGCTGTAAGTGAGGAGGTCGTCCACGTAAGAGCTGTAGTTGTACGATGCGTCGAGCCTGAAGGAGGTCCTGACAGGCTTGATTTCAGGGAAATCGACGGTCATTTCAAGTCCTGCCCTGTGCACCGGCTTGCCGTTTGCCTGGACGTCGCTGCGAGCGAAACTCCTGTCGGCGACCTTCGTCTCCATCGGAATCCAGTATTCCCCGTTCGAGCCCCTGAGGTAGATTGCGCCCGTCTGGCCGTCCACCTTGAACTGGGGCGAAGACGGAACGGAATACCCCTGGGGAAGCTGCATTATGCTGTATGAAATCGGAGTATAGACGCTCCTGTACTGGTAAGGGTCCCGGGTCACGTTGTAGAATCCGACAAGGCTGATTTTCCAGTCCCCCCACCCGAGATCGATCCCTACTTCGGAGTTGGAGTTGCGCTGCCACTTGAGGTCGGGATTGTACTCCATCCTGTACGGAATCGTGTAGTATGCATAATGGGACGTGCTCCCGCTGCTGAAGGCAAAGGTCTGGATATCGCGGTATTCCTGTTTGGGATAAAGCACCCAGAAGGAAGGGAGCTTCTCGCTTATTCCCCATCCTCCCCTCAACGTTACGTTTCCGGAAAGTTTCCACTTGACGTTGAAGCGCGGGGAGAGGGAGTTCACACCCTTGTACTGTGAATCCCTGATGAACACCTGTTCGAAGCGCAGACCGGCAATGACGTCAAGCCTGGTCTCCCCTACCGGGACTGTGACCTGGTCTTCCACATACTCGCTGAGATTGTTCATAAACGGATACTGGCTGTATGGACGCGGACGGTAGCCGTTCGGGGACAGGGACGGTTCCTGATAGTATTCGCCCAGGCCCGTGTTGCCGTTCGACTTGAACTGGACTCCGGCTTTCACACGGTTTTTCACCCCGCCGAAAGTGCGGGTCCAGTCATATTTGAAGGAAGCCGAGAAATCAAGTTCCTTGCTGTCCACAATCCGGTCCGAATAATAGCTCAGAGGCAGGCAGTCCGCCCAGTGGTAGCCCTCGACCTCGGAGTGGACGGAAGGCTGGGTAGTCGCGGATGAGCAATAGGTATGAGTGTGCGCGAGGTTGTCGGCGAAACTGGCGGACGCGTCCAGGCGCAGGGAGGTCACCCACGGGAGGTTGAGCATCCAGGAAAGGGAGGTGTTGGCCCTGAAGACGTTGTCCCGCACGCGTTCGAAGTTACCTGACGGTGCGTCCGGGTCGTCCTTGGTATCCATCCCGCCGATGTTGGCGTTGGCGCCGAATTCGAAGCGCAGAACCTTTGCGAAAGTATTGGAGTAAGTGGCGCTGACGTTGCGTCGGGTATAGGACGAATAGGGGCTGACAAGTTTCGCCGTGGCCCTTGCCCACTCGCCGCTGACATTTAGGATTCCGGCGTTGCCACCGAGATCCACGCCCTTGCTCACAGATGCCTGATATGTGCGCGGATTCACGCTGAATGCGACGTTCAAGGGGGTGCGGCCCTTTTTGGTATTCACTTTCACCATTCCGGAGTTCAGGTCGCCATATTCAACGGAAGGCACTCCGGTGATTACCTCTATGCTCTCGATATTCTCCACCGAAAGGCTGCGCGTACCGGCGCCTGCGGGCTGGGCGACGGAGGCATTGTTGCCTATCCTCACGCCGTCGATTTCCAGCGCCGTGCCGAATGCGGCGTTTCCGGCCGAAGTCCCGCCGTCGCGAAGGCTGAACGCCTTGTCCTGCGTGAGGTCGGGATTGATTGTTTTCCCACCCGGCAGCAGGGCGGCCATATCCGAGATATTGCTCATCTGCATATGCTCGAGAGCCTCCTTGCCAATGTTGTGGGACGTTCCGAGCGTACCCGCAGGGCGCTGGGCGGTAACGACCACGTCTTCCAGCGCGAGGGACTCGACGTCAAGCGAAAAATCCAGGGACGCGCCGTGCCCGGAAACGTCGGTCACACTCAGGGCACCGGCCTTGATACTCAGCTGAACCACCTGTGAAACATATCCGAGGCACTCTGCAGTAAGGAAATAATCGCCGTTGGAAAGAGAACTGAAACTGTAACGGCCGTCGATGTCCGTCACCGCCCACATCGCACCGTCATCAATCTTGAGAACGGCTCCGACAATGGGTTCGCCTGTCGCGGAATCAGTTACGGCACCTGTGATCCGCACGGATGCGCTCTGGCCCCAAAGAGTTGAAGCACAGAGGAACAGAAATGCCGTTGCTATCAGTTGATATTTCCGCATATTACAATAATCTTTGCAATATAACCATAATTTGCAAATAATTTATTGCTGTCCGCAGGTATTTTGCCTTCCGCAATTATTTTTGCTATATTTGCGCCCGTTTTTAACGAAAACAACTTTCAAAAAATATTATGGCTAACAAAAATTTCAACGTGAAGTATTGTGTGCTTCTGCC
>JAKSJY010000044.1 GCA_024402025.1 Bacteroidales bacterium | reverse complement strand
CAGCTCAAGGGTATGACCTCGGCCCAGGCCAGGGAGGAGCTGAAGAAATGGTTCATCCGTTTCGGAATAGAGGGATGGTGGGACAAGAAGATAGAGGAACTTTCGAAGGGTATGGCCCAGAAGATCCAGTTCATCACTACCGTGGTCCACAAGCCGAGCCTGATGATTCTGGACGAACCTTTCTCGGGTTTCGACCCGGTGAATGCCGAAATCATACGTCAGGAAATCCTGAGACTTAAGGAGGATGGTGCGACCATCATTCTTTCCACCCACAATATGGAAAGTGTGGAAGAGTTGTGCGACAACATCGCCCTTATCAACAAGAGTCGTCTCGTGATTACGGGGGGCGTTGATGAAATCCGACGCAAATACGGCAACAACAATGTCGAGATGGTCTATACGGATGCCGACGGACGTCATACCGAAGTCCTTCCCAAGGAGACGGATGGGGCAAGCACCCTGCGTTCGTTCCTCGACAGGGGAGTGGAAATCAACTCCTACAAGGAGCTTATGCCCAGGATGAACGATATTTTCATTTCACTCGTAAAAGAATAAGCTTATGAATCTGCATATAATTGGAATCATCATCTCGCGCGAATACCAGAACCGTGTCCGCAAGAAGAGTTTTCTTATAACCACTTTTCTGGTGCCGGTGCTGATGGCGGCGCTCTGCATAGTTCCGATGGTGTTGATGCTTACATCCAAGGACAAGGTGAAGACCGTCGCCGTAGTGGACAAGTCCGGAATAGTCGCTCCCTGCCTCGAGAACTCGGAAACCATCATCTTCGAAGACTTGAGTATGTTCAGCGCGGATTCGGTCAAGTCTGCAATGAACCTTTTCAACGTGGATGCCGTCCTTTCCGTTTCCGAACTGGATGAGGCGAACAGGACGGTCTGTGCCGAAATCACGTCGATGAAACCCCTCGGAATCGAAATGTCCGAAAACATCTCGCACAAGATAAATTCGGCTGTCGAAGCATACAGGGTCGAATCCTACAATATTCCCGGACTCGAGCAGATTATGAAGGATGTCAAGGCTGACATCAAGCTCAAGCAATATACGATGGATGAAGAGGGCAAGGAAAGCGTTTCCGAAGCCGGAGTGTATGCAGTCATATCGATGATTCTCGGTCTGGTGATTTTCCTTTTCATCACGCTGTTCGGAGGTATGGTGATGTCCGCGGTGATCGAGGAGAAGTCCAGCAGGGTTGTCGAGGTCCTCGTAAGTTCCGTCAAGGCTACCGAACTTATGTTCGGAAAGATAATAGGCATTGCGGCGGTTGCGCTCACCCAGTTCCTCTTGTGGATACTTCTCACCTTCGCCCTTGTAGGCGGTGCGACGGCCGTTATGGGCCAGGATGTCTTCTCGAAGCTTGGGGACGATCCTGTGGAGATGGCAAGTGCCATGGGCGTAGACGCATCCCAGGCTGAGGCTGCAATTGCGCAGGTGGGCGAGGGCGATGACGCTTCCGTGATTCTCGGGACTCTGTCCAACCTTCCGATAGGGAAGATACTGGTTTACTTCTTCCTTTTCTTCATCTTCGGGTATCTTATGTATGCCACTCTTTATGCCGCAATCGGTTCGGCTGTCGAAAACGAAGGCGATACGCAGCAGCTTCAGCTGCCTGTCACCATACCGTTGATGATAGCATACTTCATAGCGATTTATACCTTCAAGTCTCCTGAGAGTTCCGTTGCATTCTGGGGGTCGATAATTCCGTTCACCTCTCCCATCGTGATGCTTGCGAGGCTTCCGTTCGGGGTGGCTGACTGGGAGCTTGCACTTTCGCTTGCCCTGCTGGTTGTCACTACGGTGGCGTGCGCCTGGATCTCCGCCAAGATTTACAAGGTTGGAATCCTGATGTTCGGTAAGAAATCCACCTGGAAGGATTTGTGGAAATGGTTGAAACAGAAATGATGAAGGCAAGGACAATATTGGTGCTGGCACTTTGTGCCATCGCCCTCTGCGGATGTTCCGCGACCAGGTTCTCCTGGAAGAAAATAGTAGTGGACGGTCATATGACAGGTGTGACATCTTCGAACGCCGACAATGTAAAGGAGGCTTTCGGTACCGTGGAAAACGGGGTGTACCATGCACCGAACGGGAAGGTGTTCGACTCCGGAGTTACGCCGTCGGAGGCTCAGCTGCTTATTGACAGTCAGGATGTGATGTCGGATTTGAAGCAGGTCATCGCCCACGCATCGATGGATATGAAAATCAAGGACGGGACACTTCCTCAGTGGTTCATAGACTTCTATATGGAGGAGGTCGGCAAAGAACTCGGAAGGAAGGTCGACGTCGGATTCTCCAACGTCGGTGGAATCAGGGTGAATCTCGGAGCGGGGGAAGTGCAGAAAGACGACATCGTATCGATGTTCCCGTTCAAGAACCATATAGTGTATGCTTCCGTCAAGGGCAGCGAGCTCGTACGCCTGATGGAGCATATGGTTTCGGACCGCATCCAGGTTGTAGGCGGAGTGAAGCTCTATATCAAGGACAGGAAGCTTGTGAAAGTCGAGGTCGGGGGAGAGAGTGTCGATCCCGACAGGATGTACGGCCTTGCTACGGTGGATTTTCTGCTCCACGGAGGAGACGGATACAGCGTTGCGGATTATGCCTCCGAAATAGTGGTGGGGGAGAAATATGTGATAGATGTGGTGCTTCCTTACGTAATTGGCCTCGAGGCTCGGGGCAAGTGCATCGAATGTAATGTTGATGACCGAATAACTTATCTGGATTAGGCTTATGAAAAGAATTGCATATGTCATCTGCGCGACGCTTTGTCTTTGCGCCTGCAGCCCGAAACTCGTCATCGTGCATCTCAACGACACCCACAGCCATCACGAGGCTATGCGCACCGGCGACCTCAAGGGCCACGGCGGCATCATCGAAAGGGGAGCCATCGTGGACAGCATACGTCTTGCCAACGGGGAGGACAACGTGCTGCTCGTGCACGCCGGGGACTTCAACCAGGGCACGTCATATTATTCGACCTTCGGCGGTTCCCTGGAGGTCGGAATTGTCAATGCGTTCGGATATGACTGCGTCACCCTTGGAAACCACGAGTTCGACAACGGTATCGAGGACCTCGCAGCGAGGCTCGAAAAACTTGAATGCAAGGTGGTCTGCGCCAACGTAAGCTTTGACGGAACCCCTCTTGTGGATCTTGTGAAGCCTTATGCCATAGTGTACAAGGCAGGCCGCAAGATCGGCATCATCGGTATGGCTCCCCAGCTTTCGAAAGTCGTGATGCACGATACGGCTGCGAGAGTGGTCCAGCTTGAAAACACGGAGACCATCAACAGGTGGTCCGAATTCCTGAAAAAGGAACAGAAATGCGATATCGTGATGGTGCTTTCCCATATGGGGACGGATGTGGACATCGACATCGTTCCTTCCATCAGGAATGTCGATATCATTGTCGGAGGCCATTCGCATACCTTTATGGACGGGTTCGCCTGGGTGAAGGATGCTGACGGACGCAATGTCCCGGTTATATCCGACGGAAGCTGGGGTCTTGAAGTGGGAGAAGTCACAGTCCGCTGAAGATGTTCGACGTTATACTGACGGATGCTGACAATCCGGTCGGGAGACAGGTCCGTGCCGATCTCGAGAGGCACGGACTTTCGGTGTATATGTATCCCCATACCGTTCTGGACGGCAATTGGGTGGAAAAAGTTCTAAGGTTTGCCGTGGAGCAGGGATGTCCTATGGTAATCCCCATATTCTATGCCGATAAGCTTTCCGCCATCGCGGACAGGTTCCCTTCGGTGAAAGTTCCTGTCGACAAGGTCGGGAACATATTAAAACTGGATGACAAGGTCAGCGCCTGCGCTCTTGCAGCATCCCTTGGAATTCCGCAACCTGAAATCTACATCGGCCCGGGTGCGGCAGGCATCGACAATGCGGAGTCATATCCCGTAGTGTTCAAGAGGGCTTCAGGCCACGGAGGGGACAGTGTCTACTTTCCGAAAAACAGGGAGACTCTCGAACATCTGATGGCCTCGTCCGTAGAGGGCAGCTATATCGTCCAGAGGCACATTGCCGGAGGGCGCGAGGTAAGCGTGGACGCCATCCGGTGGGACGGGCACTTCTTTGCCGCGGCGTACGAGGTTCTGCTTCCGCAGTCCAAGGGCGCGTCAGTGATGAGACGAAGCATCGTTGCGCCCGAATTGTGCGACTATGCCAGGAGGATGCTGGATGCCGTGGGCTACCGCGGTGTGTGCGGCTTCGATTTCATTGATGGGCTTTTCCTCGAATGCAATCCGCGTTTCAGCGGTGGCGTCGGCTCGCAGATCGCATCAGGCTTCGACCAGCCGTGGATGCTGTACTGCGCCGCTTCCGGTCGTGAGGTGGAAACTCCTTCGTTCCATCCCGGGAGGCTTACCAGGTCCCGCCGGGGAAGCCTCGAGTATCTGCGCACCAGGATACGCAGGAAAAAACTCAATCTGAGGGATGTCGTGCTTTGCCTCCTTACTCCGGTGTCGGCCCTGGACAGGGACTGATCAGAAGGCGAACACGAAGATATAATATAGCATCACGGCGCAGGTCACCAGCTTGAGGAAGGTGGTCGTGATGAACCCCAGGAAGGAGCCGATGGATGCCATGAAGGATGACCAGACTCCCTTGTCGGCAAAGATGAATTCTCCGAGGAAGGCACCTATCAGGCTGCCCGCTATCATTCCGACAGGGGTGAAGAACATCCCGGCAAAGAGTCCGATTATGCTGCCGCGGGCCGCCGCCTTGCTGCCGCCGGTGAGTTTGGTGAACTTCGCGGGTATCACGTAATCCAGAATGGTGACAATGGTGGCAATTCCCAGGAATACCAGGAGGATCGTCAGGGACATAGGGTCTCCGTCCCCGTTTGTGCCTTTTGCAAGGAAGGCTAGGAAAAGCCCCAGCCATCCGAGTGGAGGACCCGGGAGAGCGGGTATTACGCTGCCTATCATTCCGAGAATCCCGGCAACGAGCGCGAGTATTGCCAATGCTGTCATTTTACTCTGAAATTATGTTCTATAAGTTCAAGCACGTCCTTGAGTTTCACTTCATCCACGGCCGCCGCGCAAATCACCGCAAGTATTTCGCTGCGGACCTCCTGGGAAAGGAAGGTCATAGGGGAATCATCCTCGCAGAGTGCGTCGAAAGCATATGCGTTCCTGGAATTGAACTTGATCTTTCGGATGGGGTTGAAGTCTTCGGGGTCGTCCTCCTCGAAACCGACGATGTCGGCATAATTGGAGAAAGCCTGGTCCTCCGCGGTGGTGTCCGAGGGCATCTCCCCTACGTAAATGTCTATCATTGCACTGTCTCTCCTTCCGGAAGGGTCTGGCAGCGTCGCTTCAAGATGGGTGACTTCGGCGCCTGATTCGTCCGTGTAGGTGTCCATCTCCTTCTGCCATCCGGCAGGAAGGTTCATCTGTATGTCATACGTCATATTCGCAAAGATAGGAACTTTTTTGTATATTTGTGGGATTGACGTCAAATAGCAGTCACATGACAAGTACTTTAACCTCTGACCTTTTTGCACGGATGATTCGTGCCGGGGCGTCGAGCCTCAATCGGGACAGAAAGGTCATCAATGACTTGAATGTCTTCCCTATACCGGATGGCGATACAGGAGACAATATGTTTATGACAATACGCTCCGGGGCTGATTCGATATCCGGTTCCACCCTCTGCGCAACGTCTTCCGCAGTGTCCGGCGGCATGCTTCTGGGAGCCAGGGGCAATTCGGGAGTCATCCTTTCCAGAATTTTTGCCGGTATTTCGGCCGGTTTTTCGAATCTTGACACCGCTTCCATCGAGGATTTCAAGAAGGCGATGCGCGGCGGCGTCGCCGAATCGTACAAGGCGGTTATGACCCCCGTAGAGGGGACGATGCTGACAGTGTTCCGCGAGGGCGTGGAAAATGCGTCCGGAGACAGTTTCGAGGACTATCTTCAATCTATGGTGGATGCAATGGAAGTGTCTCTTGACAATACACCGGAGCTTCTTGCCGTATTGAAGGAGGCAGGCGTGGTGGACAGTGGCGGTGCAGGTCTGATATGCATCTTCAAGGGTATACTCTCTGCCGTGAAAGGTGAGGATGACGGAGCTGATGTCACCGAGTCCAGAATGAAGAAGTCCTCCGTCAACCTCGATTCCTTCGGACCTGACACTCCTCTCGAGTTCGGTTACTGTACCGAATTCCTTCTCCGCCTCCAGACCGCCAAGGTCGGGGATCCTTCCGTCTTCGATGAAAGCGTCATCAGGGATTACATCACCAGCGCGGGGGAGTCCGTCGTCTTCTTCAGGGACGGTACCATCATCAAGGTCCACGTCCACACCAAGACGCCGGGAGACATCATAAGCCACGTCCAGCAATGGGGAGAGTTCCTGACTCTGAAAATCGAGAACATGACCCTTCAGCACAGTGACGCATCCATCAAGAACAATTACCCGAAACCTCAGCAGAAATACGCATCGGTTGCCGTGGCCTGCGGAGAAGGCATGGTCAAAGCCTTCAGGGATGCCGGCGTGAACTGCGTGATAGAAGGCGGACAGACTATGAATCCGTCTGCGCAGGATTTCATCAAGGCGTTCGATGAAGTCAACGCGAAAACCGTATTCGTCTTTCCCAACAACTCCAATATAATTCTGACTGCACGGCAGGCTGCGGGACTTTACTCCAAATCCAAGGTCGTTGTCCTGCCTTCGAAGGATCCAGGAGCGGGATACGTTGCAGCCGCTTCGCTTGATTTCTCATCCAATGATGCGGAAGGGATAGAGCGCGCTGCCATTGAAGCGATGGAAGGGGTGAGCACAATAAGCGTTTCCAAGGCGATACGTGATGCCAGTCAGGATGGAGTCATTGTGCGTGAGGGAAAGTACGTGTCATTCAAGCACAAGGGGATGATAGCCTGCTGCGATACTCCCGAACAGGCCGCTCTTGCGGCTTGCGAAAAGGAAGGGATGGCAGACCATGAAGTAGTCCTTGTCTTTTATGGAGAGGGCGTTGACGCATCCGTTGCGGGAGCTTTGCAGACCGCATTGGAGAAGGCCTGCCCCAGAACTGAAATAATGCTGGCCGATGGCGGTCAGAAAGTTTATGAATATATAATTGTACTATGCTGAAACTTTTTGCTGATACCGATATGGATTTCTCAACGGAAGTTGCTGGGAAATACGGTTACAAACTCATCAGTATGCCTTATGCCGTCGACGGCAAGGAGGTGTTTCCATATGTGGATTTTGAAAGATTCGAATCCCATATTTTCTACGATTCTCTGCGTAACGGCACCCTGCCTACCACCAGCGCAATCAGCGAACAGAACTATATCGACTATTTCGAGCCGGAGTTCGCTGCGGGAAACGATATTCTTTATGTCCATTTCAGCAGCGCAATGTCAATGACCTTCAACGGGATGAATGCCGCTGTCGCAAAACTCAAGGAAAAATATCCGGAAAGGAAGTTCTATGAGGTGGACACAAAGGGCATCACTATCGTCAGCTATCTGATTGCCTGTGAAATCAGCGACATGATAAAGGCGGGCAAGACCGTTGAAGAAGTCCTCAAGTGGTCTGAAACCGAAGTGGACCATTTCGCGCAGTATTTCTTCGCCGACGGCCTCAAGTTCTTCCATCGGAGCGGACGTGTCAGCGGACTTGCCGCGACTATGGGAGGACTTATCGGACTCCGTCCTGTGATCCATATGTCCCAGGATGGAAAGATGGAAAGCATCGGCACTGTCAAGGGCCGCGTACAGGTTATGGAAAGGCTTGTGCAGTATGTTCTTGAAATGGGAGACGCTGTGGCTTCGCACCGCGTCATCGTAGGTCATACGGATGCCCCCGAGCTTGCGGAGCAACTTGCCGCCATGCTTCAGGAGAAGTTCGGCGGAAAACTTGATATTGAGATTGTCGTTACCAATCCGACTGCAGGAAGCCATTGCGGCCCTGACGGAGTTGGCGTCGCTTTTCATTCAAAAGGAAGATGATAGAAGTGAAGGAAGTGCTGACAAGGCGTCAGCGCAGGGATTTTCTCGAGTTCCCGAACAGACTGTACAAGGGAAACGAATGGTACGTTCCGGCTCTGATGGCCGACGAAAGGAAGATTTTCCGCAAGGACTATCTATACTATGATGTCTGCGAGGCTGTGTATTTCAATGCCTACAAGGACGGAAAGATGGCCGGACGAATTTCCGGCATCCTGCAGAAACTTTCCAATGAAATCCGCTGCGAGAACCGTATCCGTTTCACCAGGTTCGACTGCATCGAGGATTTCGAGGTTGCCAAGGCCCTTTTCGAGGCTGTGGAGCAGTGGGGACGGCAGAAGGGTATGTCCCAGATATGCGGGCCTCTCGGTTTTTCCGATTTCGAGAGGGAGGGTCTGCTTATCGAGGGGTTCGACCAGCCCTGCACCTTCGAGGAGCAGTACAACTATCCATACTATCAGGAGTTCATCGAGAAACTCGGATATGCCAAGGAGGTGGACTGGGTCGAGAGCCAGATATACAAACCCGACGACCGCGATTTCGAAACCCTCAAGGCGGCTTCGGAGTTCGTGATGAAACGCTTCAAGCTGCGCGTCGTCAAGGCCAGGACAACCAAGGAATTCCTGGACAAGTACATCGACAGTTTCTTCGAGGTGGTCGACCGTTCTTACGCAGATATCTACGGGGCCGTCCCGTTCACCGAAGGCATGAAGAAGCTGATGAGGGACAATTTCGAGTTGATCATCGACAACAGATATGTGCTTGCCGTAGTGGACGAGAACGACAAAATGGTGCTTATCGGAATCTGTTTCCCCGCACTCTCGAAGGCAGCCAGAAAGGCCGGCGGACGTATCTCCCCGGGCTTTGTCAAGGAATACCTCAAGGTCCGCAGGAAATCCCCTGTGCTGGACCTCGGACTGATAGGCGTCGTGCCGGAATGGAGCAACAGGGGAGTCAGCGCCATCTGTGCGTATGAGCTTGCCAAAATGCTCCAGGACCCTGAAATCCATCACGCGGAGACCAATCTCAATCTCGAGGACAACGATGAAATCCGCAATCTCTGGAAACGTTTCAACTCCAAGGAGAACAAGCGTAGAAGAGCATATCTGAAAGCATTATGATAAAGATTATCGTTGACTGTTTCGGAGGCGACAGGAGCCCTGACGCCAATGTGGAAGGAGCCCTTTCCGCCCTTCGGAAATTCCAGGACCTGTACGTCATCCTGACAGGTGATGAGAATATACTTCGTTCTAAACTCGAAGGCAAGGTATATGATTCCGAAAGATTGGAGATAGTCCATGCCCCCGAGGTCATTTCCTGCGACGAGCAGCCGACGATTGCCGTACGCACGAAGAAGGAGTCGTCAATGGTCAAGTCCATTATCATGCTCCGGGACAGGGATGACATCTCGGGAATGGTGAGCTGCGGCAGCACGGGTGCCCTGGTTACAGGGGCACTGGTACGTCTGGGACGTCTGAAAGGAGTCATCCGTCCGGCATTCTGCCCGATTCTCCCTACAATGTCGGGAAGTATCGTAGGCATTTGCGATTCGGGTGCCAATGTAGAGGTCGATGCGGCTATGCTCAGGCAGTTTGCCGTGATGGCCTCTTTCTACCTCGAGGGCGTATATGGGGTCAAGTCCCCCCGTACGGCCCTTCTTAATGTGGGGGTTGAGGCGGAGAAGGGCGATGCTGTCCGAAAGGAAGCCTATGCCCTGCTCAAGGATACCGCGGAGGTGAATTTCGTCGGCAATATGGAAAGCCGTGACCTGCTGGGTGGAAACTATGACGTCGTTGTCTGCGACGGATTCAGCGGAAACGTGCTCACAAAGGCTACTGAAGGCACGGCACTCGAACTACTCAAGAAACTCAAGCGTGACATTGGCACGAAACTCATTTACAAGCTGGGGGCTCTTCTTATGCTGAAGATGTTCAAGCAGGAGAAGGATTTCATGAACTACCAGAATTACGGAGGTTCCGTGCTTCTCGGCACATCCAAGGTGGTGGTCAAGGGTCACGGAAGTTCAAAGGCCACCGCTGTGGAGAAGTGCATCGAGCAGGCATATAGAATGGAGGCCGGCGCGCTTGGGCCCAGGATCGAGGAGGCGCTTGCCAAATATGAACATTATGAAAACTAAAACCGGATAGTTATGTTTGAAAAAGTTAAGGACATTCTCGTAAAGCAATTGAGAATATCGGATCCCTCCATCATTACAATGGATTCCGAAATCAAGAAGAACCTTGGAGCTGACTCTCTCGACATCCTTCAGCTTCTTATGAAAATCGAGGATGAATATGGTATATCCATCCCCGATGAAAAGCTCGCCACCTTCAAGACGGTAGGCGACGTCGTCAATTTTCTGGAATCTCTGGAGAAATAGTAAAACTGAATTCTCCGTTTCCGAATACGCGGTCCTGCCACAACGGTGCGGGACCGCAACTGTTTCCGCCCAGACCGGTTACGGCCGCATTCACCAGCAGTATTGTCTCACCCGCTTCGGGCAACTCGTGTATGTGTCCGGCCGCCTTCATGTCGCGAAGGTCCCAGCACTGGAT
>JAKSJY010000043.1 GCA_024402025.1 Bacteroidales bacterium | reverse complement strand
GAATGCTCGCAAAGCAGGGCGTAGGTCTCAACCGCAAGGTCCTCGCAGATCTCGCGATGAACAACCCCAAGGCTTTCGAGGCTATTGTAAAGTCAGTTAACAAGAAGAAGTAATTGCCGTGAGCCTGAAGGAATTCTCCCGCAACCGTTGGACAAGGTTCGTTTTCTGGGCCTTGCTTTATACGGCTTGGGTGATTTGGCTGGGCAATTTCTGGTGGCTTTTCGGACTTGCGGTCATTTTCGACGCCTGCGTTACGAAGAAGGTTCACTGGAACTTCTGGAAAAAGAGATACAAGGAAGGGGAGAAGCCCGATTCCGTCAACGAGTGGCTGGATGCCATCATCTTCGCGGTAATCGTCGTAACCTTCATCAACATCTTTTTCATCCAGGCCTTCAAGATTCCTTCATCCTCGATGGAGAGAACGCTCTATACGGGCGACCATCTCTTCGTCAGCAAATTGACATACGGTCCCAGGATCCCCGAGACTCCTCTGACCATTCCTTTCACGCACAACACCATTTTCGGGAAGGAGTCTTACTCGACTCTGATCAAAAGTGACTACAGAAGGCTGAAAGGTTTCAGGGAAGTCAGAAAAGGCGATTGCGTGGTTTTCGGTTTTCCGCACGGTGACACCGTCCTTCGCAAGGCTCCTGCAGAAGATTATTATACCTACTGCAGATTCTACGGCCGCGAGGCGACGATTGCGGCGCTTGGTCCGATTGTTGTCCGTCCTTCGGACAAGGTCGATCACTACGTCAAGAGGTGTGTCGCCACCCCGGGAGACACCCTTTCGGTCCACAAAGGACTCGTGTGGGTGAACGGAGAGCAGCAGCGGGTCTACAAGGGAATACAGTTCTCGAAGCACTTCGAGACCGTCCAGCAGGATTATCGCGAGATATTCCCCTTCGATGAACGGTACACTTGGAGCAGAGACGAATTCGGACCGCTTTGGATTCCTCAAAAGGGTGTGACCATCCCTCTGGACGAGAATAATCTTCCGCTGTATGAACGTATCATCAGCGTATACGAGAAAGGCTCGGTGCAGAAGGCGCTCGAAGACGGGCAGTACACCTTCAAGCAGGACTACTACTTCATGATGGGAGACAACAGGCACAACTCTCTCGATTCGCGGTACTGGGGCTTTGTTCCCGAGGATCACATAGTCGGAAGGCCGGTGATTGTATGGCTCTCTACTGACAACGGGAAGAGATTCCCGCAGAATATACGATGGGGAAGATTCCTCAAGATTGTAAGAAATTAAAATTAAAAATTATAACATTATGGCAAAGGTTTGTCAAATAACCGGAAGAAAGAGAATGAAAGGCAACAACGTTGCCCATTCCAAACTGCGTACCAAGCGCGACTTCTCCGTCAACCTCAAGAACAAGCGTTTCTGGAGCGAGGAGGAGCAGAGGTTCATCACCCTCAAGGTTTCCTGCAAGGGTATGAGAATCATCGAGAAGAATGGTCTTGAGGCCACTATTCGCGAGGCTCAGAAGAAAGGATATGTCAATCTTGTTTAATTCGTAGCACTATGGCAAAGAAAGCAAAAGGCAACAGGGTGCAGGTCATCCTCGAGAGCATTGAGACAAATGCTGAAGGCAAGTCCGTGGTATCTCGCTATATCACTACCAAGAACAAGAAGAACACACCCGAGCGTATCGAGCGTAAGAAATATCACGCTGGAGTAGGCAAGGTTACCGTTCATAAGGAAATCAAGTAATTTAAGGAGGACACGTTATGGCAAAGAAAGCCGTCGCAACATTCGCCGCAAAGGCAGGTGCGAAGAGCATGGTCAAGTGCATTCGCATGGAAAAATCTCCCAAGACAGGCGCTTACGTATTCACCGAGCAGCTTGTTGAGGAAAGCAAGGCAAAAGATTACTTCGCAAAGAAGTAAGCTTTACTCTTGGGGGGCATTAGCTCAATTGGTAGGGCGTCAGGTTCGCAATCTGGAGGTCGGGAGTTCGATTCTCCTATGCTCCACTGACAAATAGACATATATAATGAAACTCTCGCAATTCGACTTCGATTTGCCTGCAGAGAAAATTGCGAAACAGCCGACGCGCTGGCGCGATGAGTGCAAACTCCTCGTCCTTCACAAGGACACCGGAGAGATCGAGCACAGGCAGTTCAAGGATATAATTGACTATTTCGGAAAAGGGGACAATTTCGTATTGAACGATACGAAGGTTTTTCCCGCGCGTTTCTTCGGCAAGAAAGAAAAGACCGAGGCTGACATCATTGTGTTCCTTCTCAGGGAACTGAGCAAGGAGCAGAGGCTCTGGGATGTCATCGTCGATCCTGCCCGCAAGATCAGAATCGGCAACAAACTTTATTTCGGAGAAGACGATTCGATGGTGGCCGAGGTCATCGACAACACTACCTCCAGGGGTCGTACCCTGCGTTTCCTGTATGACGGCCCGTACGATGAGTTCAAGCAGGCTCTGTTTGCGCTCGGCGAGACTCCGATTCCCGAATGGGTGAAGGAACATCCTGATCCCGAGGACGCGGAAAATTTCCAGACCATTTTTGCCGAGAATGAAGGGGCCGTTTCCGCTCCTGCAGCCGGGCTGCATTTCAGCCGCGAGCTGTTCAACAGAATGATTCTCAAGGATATCGACAAGACGTTCATTACTGTCCATATGGGTACGGGACATTTCCGCTCCGTGGACGTTGAGGATCTCTCGAAGCATCGCATGGACTGCGAAAGGATGATCATCACTCCCGAGGCGGCTGCGAAGATCAACGCTACAAAGCGTGCAGGCCACAAGGTGGTCGCAATCGGAGCGACTGTGGTGCGCGCCCTTGAGACAGACGTCACCACTACCTGCGAGATCCGCCCGAACGATACCTGGACGAACAAGTTCATCTTCCCGCCCTACGAATTCTCGATTCCTGATGCGTATGTGACGAATTTCCATCTTCCCGAGAGCACTATGCTGATGTCAGTCGCAGCCTTCGGTGGATTCGAAAACGTGATGAACGCATACAAGGTGGCACTTGAGAACGACTATCGCTTCGGCCCGTACGGGGACGCGATGCTTGTACTGTAGGGGAGAGATTATTCCGCTTTGACGGTTTCGGCGGGATCTATTCTGGAAATATAAAGACAGGGAATAAGCAGCAGAAGGGCTGTGACTCCCCAGACAATTATCCCGGTGAGCACTATCATCGGGATATTTATATGTATGGGAACGTAGCTTATGAAATAGTTTTCCGCGTTGAGCTTGAGTAGGTGGGTGACCTGCTGGACGAAGCAGACGGCCGTACCCGCAAAGGCTCCGACGAGAATGCCCAGTCCGGCCTTCCTTGCACCGACTTTCAGGAATATTCCGGCTATGTCCCTGTCTGCCATTCCCATCGTCTTCAGAGTCCCTATGGTGGACACGCTTTGCATAAGCAGGATGAGGACGGCGGATATCATGTTGAATGCGGCGACTATGCTCATCAGGATCAGGATGGCGAGGACATTGGTGTCGATGACGTCAAGCCAGTTGTACAAATCCCTGAAGTGGTCTGCCGTAGAGATGCAGACAAGGTCGCTCCCGTCGCCGTAGATGGTGGCGCCGACCATTGCGGCCATCGTGGAGGAAGATGAGTCGTCCTGCCAGCCTTTGGAGAATTTCAGCTCCAGCGCGGATGCGCTGTTCTCATCCCAGGCGTTGAGGCGTCTGAGATTGGCGATGGGACATTCTATTATCAAGGCGTCTTTCAGGTCGGCGGACTCGTAAGTGCCTTCGACGGTGAAGTTGCGGGCCTTGACTTTATCCGATACGAAGTAGGCCGTCAGCCTGTCTCCGGGCTTGAGATTGTATTTCCTTGCCAGGGAGGAGGGGATGAGGGCGGAGAGTGTACCTTCTTTTTCGACGCCCTTGAATATTACGCCTTCGTAGACGTCGCCGATTTTCAGAGCGCCCGTCTTGAAGATGACAGGCTCCACGCTTTCTATGCCGCTGATGGATCCGAGGACGGGGAGTGAGTCGCTGACCGGAATGTCTCCGGACAGGAAGCCGCTGCCGCTGTGGCAGACGAGCGCATCTCCGGCGATGGAACGTATCGTATCCCTGATGGAGGAGCGGAAACCGGCCGAAACGCAGACGGCCACCACCATTACGAATGCGGACAACGCGGTTGCCCTGAAGGCGGCTTTTCCTTTGAATTTCAGACCGCCGGCTATGAGACCGGATGCGTTCACTATCTCTTTGCCTTGGGGTTTGGAATGGCGCTCATATGGAACGGCCAGAAGATGCCGAACTTGAAAGCGAGTATGCCGCCATTCTGGGTGACGACGTAACGGTGTGCGCTGAAGTAGTCGTATTTGTCCATCGGCCAGCCCTTCCCGAGATTCTCCCACTTGAAGAACACGGTGAGTTCCTTCCACTGCATGTTGATGAAGAGGTCGAAGAAAGGTCCGTTGGAGTAAAGTTCCTCTCTCTGGTTGTAGAAAGTTCCGTTGACGGGGTTCCAGCCGGGAGCATGCCACTTTGTGTTGACCCAGGCGTTCACTCCTATCTGCATATCCATCACGTCCTTCTGCACGGGGAACTGAACGTAGTATTTCAGGTTGAAGGCTGCGAGCGGAACGGGCACTACCGCCTGGTCGGACGAATACTGGAGAAGTACTCTGTTGTCGAGGTGCAGGAAGTTCCACAGAGTGAAATCCTTGTGCAGGTAGGCCGAGAGCACGCTCATTGCCGCAGTGTTCTGCGCCGCAAGCCCTGACGCATTGTAGTAGATGTTGTTGGCAAGTACGGAGTATCCGAACTTTGCGTCGAATTTCCAGTAGGGGATGTCCACCTCGGCTTCAATCCTGGTGGATGACGCCTTGTCGAAATTGCAGTCCCAACGCATGCCCGGGTCCGTAATGGAGAACATGTGCCTCTGGTAGAAATTGGGCCTCTCGAGGCTGGTGGAAATGCCGGCCTTGAGGGTGAGCGGCGACGTGCGGCTCTTCCTGAAAGGATAGAACCTCGCGCCTATGTCGAATGACAGGTCGAAGTCGCCGGCATTGTCTCCGGCAAGCGAGAAGTGTCCGCGTGCATTCCAGTCGATCTTATCCACAAAGGAGCCCTGGAGCCCGGCATACGCGTAAAGGGTGTTCTCCTTCGAGAGCACCATGCTGGAGTCTTCCTGAACGTTGTTGAAGGTCTCGTACCTGTCTCCGATGCCCACGTCCAGTTTCGAGAGTGCCGAACCGGGTCCGAACGGTTGGAGCCTTATGTAGACCTTGTTCTCGAACCTCGACTGGAAAAGGGAATCTGAAAATTCTTTGGCCGGGGTGTAATTGCGCGAATATGCCGAATACTCGAGCGAATGTCCCACGAATGCGGAAGGCTTGTCGAACTCCGTCGAATCGGATGCGAGCCTGAGTTGCTGATCGAGGAAAACGGTGTTCTTCAACGTCTTGGACTGTCCGGTCGTGGACCGCACCTTGACTTCACGGATTTCAAGGGTCGTGTCCCTGATCTCGGACACATCCCTGACGCCTCCGTTCTCGCCGGTCTCCACCCTGTCGTGGATGAAGCCTGCATGCATCAGGTAGCGTTTGCCGAGGTAGTTGGCCCCGAATGCAAAGGTCTTGTTCATCGTCTTCTGGTTGACCAGCATCCCTCCGCCTCCATACTTTTCGTAAAGGAGCGAGAAGTTCAGGGCGGGAGTTATGTTCTGCGTGGTAAATATCCTGATGTTGTCGTATTCCTTGTCCCTGGAGTCAAGCAGGGAACCGTAATATGCCAGCTCTGTGCGCGGGGTCTTCGTGTTGAAGTGCTCCATGGTGGACGGAGTGTACGTCCACATATCGTATGCGTTGAAGAACTCGACCTTTGATTCGCCCTCCCGGTTGAAGTAGTTGTAGTACTGTCCGGGGGCGCCGGCCACTCCGAGCCAGGTGGCATTGACGTCCTTGCGCAGGAACCGGTATTCGTAGAAGTGGTAGTTGCAGGACGTGTCAGGTATGGCCGGCTGGACAAGATCCCCGAGGTCCCTGTCCAGAGTCCATCGGATTGTCTGCTTGTAGTGCATTGTGTCCGTGAGCGCGTAGGTGCTCAGTATTCTCGGGGTGTTCTCTATGATGCTGTCCTTCTCCGCTTTCTTCTGGTCCTTGACCCGGGCTATCGAGTCCATCTCGGCCATCTTGCGCAGGTCCCTCTGCTCGGCATCGTACTTCTTCCGGGCATTCTTGTCCAACGAGGCGTACCACGCCAGAAAGGCGGCCTTCGCCCGTGCCACGGAATCGCATACGTAAAGGGAGTCGAGCTTGAACCTGTCTGCGGAATCGGAGCGGAACATCAGCGTGTCCCCCCGTGCCATCATCGTGTCGCAGCTTGCCTGCAGAGAGTCGCTCGCGAGCCTGTGCTCCAGAGAGTCTATGAGAGCGGCGTAGTACTTGAACCTGAACGGGTCGGCTTCCCTGAGGGAGTCCGGCGCAATCAGCGTGTCCCTGGCCCTGAGGCGTACGAGGGTGTCCTCCGGGATGCTGTCCGCCCCGGCCCAGATGTCCGCATCCGGCAGACTGTCCAGCAGGGAACCGTCCAGCTGCACGGCTTCGAAGTCCCCGGATCTGCGGCTCTTGTAGCCGGAGACTTCATAGATGACGGTGTCCGGTGAAGGGACTGGGCTGTACGAGAAAAAAGCCGAAGGAGTGGGCGCGTCGGAGCAGTCCGCGGCTATGCTTCCGAAAACGGCGCATCCGAGTGCGATTGGAAACCATATTTTCGAGGACAGGCTCATCTTTCAATCAGGTAAACGTCTTCTCCTTCTTCGGCATATCCGAACTTCTCTCTGGCGTAGGCTTCGATGGTGTCCCTGTCATTGCGCAGGTTGTCGAGATGCGTTTCCATACCGGAGATTTTCTCCTTGTTCCGTTCGATCTGCCTTTCCTGCCGGGAGATGGTGACGCCCGCTTCAATCCAGCGTATCACGTTGTCCTTCTTGATGAACATGAACACTATGAACAGGGCGGTGGCGACAATGACGACGCGAAGGAAGGAACGCTGCTCCTCCCTGTCCCCGTCCTTGCTCCTGTCCCATATTTCTTTGAAATTTCCCATCGCGGATTATTGACAAAAATAATTAAATTTGCGCAGAAATAAAATGCAATACCATATGAAACCCACACTTCTTGTATTGGCTGCCGGAATGGGCAGCCGTTATGGCGGGCTGAAACAGATGGACGGTCTCGGGCCTTCCGGAGAAACCATCATCGACTATTCCATCTACGATGCCGTAAATGCAGGCTTCGGCAAGGTTGTGTATATCGTACGCGAGTATTTCAAGGAACAGATGGAACAGACCGTGCGCGAGAAATACGCCGGAGTGAAATGCTGCGACGGAACCCCCCTGGAGTTCTGTTTCGTCACCCAGGAACTCGACAAGATCCCCGCAGGCTTCACTCTAAACCCCGAAAGGCAGAAACCGTGGGGAACAGCCCACGCGGTGCTGATGGCCGCAGATGCCATCCACGAGCCTTTCGTCGTCATCAACGGGGACGACTTCTACGGACGCGAATCCTTCAAGATTGCTGCCGACTGGTGCCGCGAGCATGCTGACAGCAAGGATGTATATGCCATTGTCGGCTTCGAGGTAGACCATACGCTTTCCGAATCCGGCGGCGTGTCCAGGGGAATCTGCCACTATGATGCCCAGCAGCATCTTACTACCGTCGAGGAGACGCACAACGTGATGTTCGAGGCCGACGGCGTCCTGCGCGGCGACAACTCCGTTACCGGAAAGCACGAGGCGGTGGAGTCCAAGGCTCTCTGCTCGATGAATATGTGGTGCTTCACTCCCGACTATTTCACAAAGAGCGCGGCCATTTTCGTGGATTTCCTCAAGGAGAACATCCAGGAACTCAAGAAGGAGTACTACATCCCGTATGCGGTGGATTATATGATAACAAAAGGCACAGGGTCCTGCGACGTACTCAGCACCCCGTCCCACTGGTTCGGCGTCACCTTCAAGGAGGACCGTCCCGGCGTGGTCGCAAAGTTTGCCGAACTCGTTGAGAAAGGCGTTTATCCTTCACCTCTCTACAAGTAATCATGCGTAGGGCACATCACGCGAACTACAAGGTCTTCGCCGCATTCGAAGGCTATCTTCCGGGGTGGAAGGGGATGTTCGGGCTGCTGCTGTGGCTTCTGGTGGGAGCGGTGGCGGGAGCCGTAGTTTCTGCAATCCTGGGCCATATCCTCGGCTCGGGCCTGGGTCAGGAATATGTCCTTCTGGTTTCATATCCCATTCAGTTCATCCCTGCAATGATCTATGCTGCATCCCGCAGCGCGGCCATCACCACTTTCCCCGGAGCCAAGGTCCTTGGCCTCGACAGGAACCGTTTCAGCTCTCCAAGCGGATTGCTCTGCGCGTTGCTATCAGTTCTTGTGGTTTGCGCCGCATCATTCGTCTGCGACCCTCTGACTGCCGTACTTCCGGAAATGCCCGAATCGCTCAAGGCTTCTCTCGAGAGTATGACCGGGGGTGACCTTTGGGTGGACCTGCTGTGCGTTGCGGTGTTTGCTCCTTTCTTCGAGGAGTGGCTCTGCCGTGGAATGGTGCTTCGCGGACTTCTTGGCCGCGGGATTAAACCTGTCTGGGCCATAGCCGCATCCGCCGCTTTCTTTGCGTTGATCCATTTCAATCCCTGGCAGGCCATTCCTGCTTTCCTGGTAGGATGCCTGATGGGATTCGTATATTATAGAACCGGTTCGCTGAAACTTACGATGCTTATGCATTGCGTGAACAACGCCTCCGCGGTGATACTCTCCCATACCGAGTCCCTCAAGGATTTCGAGTCGTGGATGGATGTCATTCCCGGAAGGTGGTTCTGGTTGATATTTGCGGCCAGCGTGCTTGTCATAGTGCTGGTTGTCAAGGCTATGCTCCGTACGGAGCTGCCTGGCTGGACCGCTGAATGCGTGGAGGAAAAGTAATGCTGATAGTACTGGAAGGCCTGGACGGAGCCGGAAAATCCACGCAGGTTTCGAAACTGAAGCAATATCTTCTGGAGAAGACGGGGGAGTTGGAGTACATCCATTTTCCGAGGTATGATTCTCCTGTTTACGGAGACCTCATCACCAGATTCCTCAAGGGGGAGTTCGGCTCGATAGAGGCCGTGCATCCGCAGCTCGTAGCTCTTCTGTTTGCGGAAGACAGGCACGGTGCCGTTCCGGAAATCGCTTCCGCCCTTGCGGAGGGAAAGGTGGTGCTGCTGGACCGATACGTTTATTCGAATATCGCGTATCAGTGCGCGAAGCTCCCTTCGGATGCGGAAGCCGAAAAGCTTAGGAAGTGGATATTCAATACGGAGTTCCGTACTTTCGGTGAACCTCGTCCGGACCTTAACATATTTCTGGATGTGCCTATCGGGTTCGTTGAGGAGAATCTCACTCACGCACGGGAGGGATCTGACAGGAACTACCTTGCGGGCGGCTCGGACATCCACGAGTCCTCGATTGCGTTCCAGCGCCGGGTGATGGAAATGTACCTTCGCCAGGCATCGGAGGACGATTCCCTTACAGTCGTTTCCTGCGGGGATGCAGAGGGATGTATGCTGCCCGCCGACGTCATTTTCGAAAAGATAAAGCGTCTTGTGGATGAAAAGCTGGCGTAGCGTATCGGCCGGGGTGGCGACATTCATCCTGGGTGCGCTGTTCCTTTTTTCGGGGACGGTGAAGCTGATGGATCCCGTGGGAGCCGGACTTGTAGTGGGGGAGTACCTTTCCTTTTTCCACTTGGGTTTCCTTAAATTCGCCGCTAACCCGATGGGGGTCGGGGTTGCCCTGCTGGAGTCGATGGTCGGGGTTGCCCTGCTCTGCGGGGTGTGGAGGAAAGTGGTGTGGGCGGTCACGGGCGCGATGATGGCTTTCTTTACCGTTCTTACTCTTATCCTGCTGGTTTTCAATCCTTCGATGGATTGCGGATGCTTCGGGGAGGCGGTTCATCTGACGCATCTGCAGAGTTTCCTGAAGAATGTGGCCATACTCGGATTGTGGTCTCTTACGTTCAAGGATCCGGGACTTTCCGGAGTTTTCCCGTTGCCTGAGAAGTGGAGGTATGTGATTTTCGGGGTTGACGCTCTTGCCGTTCTGGTGTTTGCGTCGCTTTCGACGGGGCGTCTGCCGCTGGTGGATTATACCGATATGGCTCCGGGGGTGGAACTGTTTTCCTATGACAATCCCGACGGTCCGATTCTGAGTATGCTGGGAGAGGATGACGAGTATGTGGATGAAATCGAAGGGCGCGCGATGGTGCTTTCTTCGTATTCGAAATTGAATCCGCGTCAGTCCGACAGGATAGAGCGTTTCGGGAAGGATGCGGCGGAAATGGGAATAGAAGTGTACCGGGTGGCGTCCTATCCGTCATTCGGATATATGGGGGACAGGAGGGCGCTGATGTCGCTGAACCGTTCGAACGGCGGGCTTACGTATATCGAAGACGGCCAGATCGTGGCGAAGTGGCACAATTCGTCCCTGCCGGATTCCGCTGAACTGGCCGAGGTGCTAGCCGCCGACAGCCAGCAGCTTCTGGGCGAAAGGTTGGAGGAAGGGAAAAGGCATCTGCAGATATTCCTGTTCGCGGTTTTTGCCCTGACTTTAATTTAATTTTGCTTTTTTGCAAAAAGTGCCTACCTTTGCAGTCCCAAACATCGCGGGGTAGAGCAGTTGGTAGCTCGTCGGGCTCATAACCCGGAGGCCGGAGGTTCGAGTCCTTCCCCCGCTACTAA
>JAKSJY010000042.1 GCA_024402025.1 Bacteroidales bacterium | reverse complement strand
CGGCAGAATCACACCGGAAGGCAGCATAGACATCTGTGACGTTCCCGGAGCCGAGCTCCCTACAGAGCCTTTCTCCGGCATCGAGCAGCTTTGCTGGCATCCCGATTCGCGCCACATCGCATACAGCTGCCGCAAGCTCACGGGCAAGCGGTACGCCTTCAGCACAAACACCGACATCTATGTCTATGACCTGCTCACTGGAGCGACGGTGCGCATTACCGATGGCGGCGGATACGACACCGACCCCGTATGGTCCGAGGACGGCCTCTCGCTCGCCTGGATATCCATGGCGCGGGACGGCTACGAAGCCGACAAGCAGGACCTGATGGTAGCGGATATAGAATTCCCGACCTGTGGGGACGGACAGTGCGCGGACGTGAATGTCAAGAGCGTAAGGAAGTTCGAATTCGGCACCGATGCCTCGTCCCCGGTATGGCACAACGGAAAGATATACTTCAACTCCATCGCAGGGGAAGCCGTCCAGGCGGTCTTCTGTGCGGACCCGCAAAGCGGGGAAATCCGCAGGCTCACGAAACCTGACTGGAACTGCGACTTCTTCACTCCCTGGAACATCAGGGAAACCGACGAAGGACAGGTGCTCTATACCTCGTGCTACTCACTGAACTTCCCTCTGGAGCTCGTGAAGATCAACCCCGAAGCCGGGACTTTCGAGATGACCGGTTCGGAAAATGCGCATATACTCTCGCAGCTTGACGAGCCCACATTCGAAAGCGTCCGAATAAAGACTGTCGACGGCAAGACAATGCAGGCCTGGGTGCTCTATCCTCCCCATTTCGACGAAACGAAGGTCTATCCGGCTATCGAGATAGTCCTCGGAGGGCCCCAAGGCACACTTAGTCAGGACTGGAGCTACCGCTGGTGCTACCGTCTGATGGCCCAGCTGGGTTACATCGTGATAATGCCCAACCGTCGCGGGACCACCGCTTTCGGCCAGCAGTGGAAGGAACAGATAAGCGGAGACTACAGCGGACTCAACATGCAGGACTACCTCAGTGCGGGAAGATGGATAAAGTCAAAGCCCTATGTAGGCAAGCTCGCCTGCTGCGGTGCTTCCTACGGCGGATATTCCGCATATATGCTGGAAGGCCTGCACGGAGACCTCTATGACTGCTTCATCGCCCACGCCGGCATCTTCGACGAGAAGCAGCTTTGGTTCACCACCGAAGAGATGTGGTTCGCCAACTGGGACAACGGAGGGCTTACCGAATATGCATTCACCCCCGGCGAAACGGGTCCCCGCGGAGACGGGAAGACCTTCGGAGGAATGCAGCAGGCCGGAGCCCCGTATGCAAACACTCCCAAGGCTATACGACATTATGCCAGCGCACCGTCGTCGATGGTCACGAAGTGGCACACCCCGATACTCTGCATCCACGGAGGCAAGGACTTCCGCATCCCCTACGAGCAGGGGATGGCCGCCTTCAATGCCGCGCAGATGATGGGAATAGAGAGCAAACTCATAATATTCCCCGAAGAGAACCACTGGATAATCCAGCCTCAGAATGCCCTCTTCTGGCACAGAAGCTATTTCGAATGGCTTGACAGATGGTGCAAGGAAAACCAATAACCAACATATTTATGAAAAGAATCGCAATTATACTCTGCGCACTCGCTGCGCTCGTTTCCTGCAAGGAGACGAAACTCGCCGACAAACAGTTCGCAACCCCCGAAATCCCTCAGGGTATGCCGGTACACGCCACATTCCTCGATGAGATAAGTTGGGACATCCCCCACCAGAACTGGGGACCCAAGGAATGGGACGCCGACTTCAAGGCGATGAAGGATATGGGCATCAACACCGTAGTGATGATACGCTGCGGGCTCGGCCGCTGGATAGCCGCTCCGTTCGAGAGCGTGATGAGCGCAAGGGAGGACTGCTTCTACCCCCCTCTCGACCTCGTCGAACTTTTCCTCACCCTCGCCGACAAGTACGACATGAGATTCTTCTTCGGCCTGTACGACTCGGGATACTGGTGGCACATCGGCGAATTCCAGAAGGAAATCGACGTCAACAACGCCCTAATCGATGAGGTATGGGCCAAGTACGGCCACCACAAATCCTTCCAGGGATGGTATCTCTGCCAGGAAGTGAGCCAGCGCATCAGGAGCATCTCAAAGATATTCGCCGAGATGGGCAAGCACGCCAAGGAGGTTTCCGGAGGTCTGCCCACGATGATCAGCCCCTACATCCACGGCATCAAGACAGACCAGGTAATGGGCGGAGACACCGCCATCACCTACGAGGAGCACGAGAGGCAGTGGAACGAAATCCTTGCCGACCTTGACGGTTCGGTGGATATCATGGCATTCCAGGACGGTCAGGTCGACTATCAGGAGCTCTACCAGTTCCTCTGCATCAACAAGAAACTTGCAGACAGATACGGCATCCACTGCTGGACCAACGTCGAAAGTTTCGACCGCGACATGCCCATCAGATTCCTCCCCATCAAATGGGAGAAACTCCTTTACAAGCTCGAAATGGCCCGCCTTGCCGGGATGGAGGATGTCATCACCTTCGAATTCAGCCACTTCATGAGCCCCAACTCATCCTACACCCAGGCCGGCCATCTCTATGACCGCTACTGCCAGCACTTCGGCATAAGGAACAGACATGCAAGCAAGCGCTGAATGCATACTCGAGGGGTTGAATGACTCCCAGAAAGAAGCTGTCAAAGCCGTTGACGGCCCCGTGCTCATAGTAGCCGGGGCCGGCTCCGGCAAGACCAGAGTCCTTACAAGCAGGGTCGCCTACCTCCTCGCAAACGGAACGGACCCGTCCGGAATCCTGGCGCTGACTTTCACAAAGAAGGCCGCAGCGGAGATGAAAGAGAGAATCTCCCTCATGGTCGGCCCGGCGAAGTCGCGCAAGGTGGTGATGGGTACCTTCCACGCGATTTTCGTCCGCGTCCTGAGGGAATACGCCGACTTTCTGGGATATCCGCAGGCTTTCACAATTTATGACACCTCCGATTCGCAGTCGGCAATCAAGGCGTGCATAAAGGAACTCGGCCTGGATGACAAGATATACAAGCCCAAGGAAGTGCTCTCCAGAATCTCGAACGCGAAGAACTCGCTGATGACGGTGGACGCCTACCTCAGGGACGCCGGCATCCAGCAGTCGGACCTGCGCGCGAAAAAACCCAAAATGGGCATCCTCTACGAACTGTACCAGAAGAAACTCAAGATGGCGGGAGTGATGGACTTCGATGACATCCTGGTAAATATGAACATTCTGCTCAGAGACAACAGGGAGGCCCTTGAAGCCCTTTGCAAACGCTATTCCCACATACTTGTGGACGAGTATCAGGACACAAACTTCGCGCAGTACCTCATACTTCGCAAACTCTCGTCCGTCCACCACAACATCTGCGTGGTCGGGGACGATTCGCAGTCCATCTACGCGTTCCGAGGGGCGAAAGTCGAAAACATCCTGAACTTCAAACGTGATTACCCTCAGTGCAAGGTGTTCCGTCTGGAACGCAACTACCGCTCTACCAGAAACATCGTCGAGGCGGCGAACACGCTGATTGCACACAATGACGCAAGAATCCCCAAGCACTGCTATTCCGAAGGAGAGCAGGGGGACAGGATCCGGATCATCCAGTCCTTTTCCGCAGAGGAGGAAGCCGTGCTGGTCGTATCCGATTTGATCGAAAAGATGAGACTGCACCACGCGCAATACAGTGATTTCGCAATACTGTACCGCACCAATGCGCAGTCCAGGTCTTTCGAGGAAGTGCTGAGAAGGCGCAACATCCCATATATGATATACTCCGGCAATTCCTTCTTCGACAGGGCCGAAGTCAGGGACCTGATGGCATACCTCAAACTTGCAGTGAACCCCAACGATGACGAATCGTTCAAGAGGGCGGTATCCAAGCCGTCCAGAGGCATAGGCGACACCACCCTCAACACTCTCGGCGCAGCGGCCCACGGTGCGGCCACGTCGCTGTTCAAGGCGGCGTACCTGGACGGGACCGGACTCAAGGAGGCAACGCTGTCCAAACTGCGCAATTTCACGAATTCCATAAACTCCTGGGCGGTGGCAGTGAACGGGACGGACGCCTTCATACTTGCCAAACGCATTGCCGACGAATCCGGACTGTATGCTATGTACAAGTCTGACACTTCCATCGAAGGACTCGCAAGGACGGCCAACCTGGACGAGCTGCTCAATTCCATATCGCAGTACGTGGAGGAGAAGCAGCAGGAGTATGAAAACGATGCGGCGGAGACGGCCGTGGTCACCCTCGGGGACTACCTGGAAAACGTCTCCCTGCTCAGCAATGCCGACACCGGCGAAGGAGAGGACAACTCGAACAAGGTGTCTCTTATGACCGTGCATAGCGCAAAGGGACTGGAATACCCCTATGTCGCCGTAGTGGGGATGGAGGACAACCTGTTCCCAAGTATGACGATGACACTTTCCAGACAGGACCTGGAGGAGGAACGCAGGCTTTTCTACGTCGCAATCACCAGGGCGCAGAAGACGGTAACCCTGTCATTTGCGAACTCGAGGATGAGGAACGGCAAGCACGAGTCCAATCCGCCGAGCAGGTTCATCAGTGAAATAGACCCCAGATATCTGGAAAACCCGCTTTCCGAATCGGAAAAGCATACCTTCGTCCCGAACTACGGATGCAGTTCGAAAGTGACTTTCATCAAGAAAGAGAGACCTCTCAGTCCGAGCGTTCCCCCTTCGGAAATCCCCGGTTTCATCCCGGATCCGCCGGAAATGATCAAGACCGGGTGCAGGGTGGAACACAGCCGCTTCGGAAAAGGTCTTGTCCTGAGCCTGTTCGGAACGGCTCCGGAAGTGAAGGCAGAGATAATGTTCGACGAGTTCGGGCAGAAAACCATCCTTCTGAAATACGCAAAATTGAGACTTGAAAGAAAATGATTCCTCCTCAAACAATAAGGATACCCTCCTACTCGGTGGATGAAGACAAACGCCTGAGGCTGACGGCATTCATGGAATACGCCCAGCAGGCGGCGGAAGATGACTGCGAAGCGGCAGGTTTCGGCAACGGGGACCTGCTGGAAAAAGGCTGCGCCTGGGTGATAGTCGAATATCACATCGTCCTCAGACGGATGCCCCTCTTCAAGGAAACGGTCTCCATCCAGTCGTGGCACTCAGGAGTGGAAGGTCCAAGCTTCCTGCGGGAGTACGAGATGAGGGACAGCAGCGGAGAAGTGCTCGTAGCGGCGAACTCGATCTCCTGCATACTCAATCTTGAGACCAGAAGACCGGTACGCCCGGAACTTTTCGGCATCAGGGATGAGGAGAACGCAGGCCGTCCGGCGTTGGAGACGCCTCCATCCAAGATAAGGATTCCCCTCGATGCCGTGCCGGACATGGAGATCAGGAGAACCGCACAGTATTCCGACATCGACTACAACCACCACGTCAACAACGTGCGCTACGTCCAATGGGCGTTGGACTGCCTGTCCCCCGAGGATTTGAAGAAAGTGGAGGACATAACCGTCAACTACCGCCACGAGGTCCCGCCCCACACCGAAGTCACCCTCAGGAGATACCACTGCGGAGAGAAAATTTTCATTACCGGCGAGTTCGGCCCGATGCAGGCCTTTTCCATTAGTTTTTCAGCAAAAAAATGAGTACCTTCGCGGCGCTTTGAAAAAGCAAATTATTTATCAATAAACCATATTTTAAAATGTCTGAAACCATTCGTTTGAAAAAGGGTCTCAACGTTCCCGTGAAGGGGGACGCCGAGTGTCGCCTCAGCAAAACGGTGCTTCCCGGCATAGTCGCAGTTCAACCATCTGATTTCAAGGGACTTCTCCCGAGACTTCTGGTAAAGGAGGGCGACAAGGTGCTGGCCGGTTCACCCGTGCTTTCCGACAAAAAGAACCCTCAGATCCTTGTATGCGCCCCCGCAAGCGGCACAGTCAAGGAAATCGTGCGCGGGGAAAAGCGCAAGCTCCTCGCCGTACTGATCCAGACCGAAGACCAGCAGCAGTACGTTGAATTCAATCCCGGAAAGATTGAAGAAATCGACGGCGCACAGGTCAAGGAAGCGATGCTTTCCGCCGGAGTATGGCCCTGGATAATCCAGCGCCCCTACGGCATCATCGCCGATCCTGCAGTTACGCCCAAGGCCATCTTCATCTCCGCTTTCGATTCAGCGCCGCTCTCAGCCGACGCGGACTACGCGTTCGAGGGTGAGAAGAAAAATCTCCAGGCCGGAATCGACGCTCTCGCAAAGATTGCGAAAGTCCACGTCAGCTTCAATGCAAAGACAGCCGCAAAGAGCCCTCTCGCAGGTGTCAAGAATGCCGAAACACACTTCTTCGAGGGCAAGCACCCCGCAGGAAACGTCGGCGTGCAGATCAGCAACATAGACCCTATAATGAAGGGCGAAACGGTGTGGACCGTAAGCCTCACAGGTCTCTGCGCGATAGGAAAACTCTTCAACAGCGGCAAATATGACGCCTGCCGCAAGGTAGCCGTCGCAGGCCCCAAGGCAATCATGCCTTCATATATCTGCACCCTTCCCGGTATGCCTATGAGCTACATCAAGCCATGGACCGGCTCTGACGCCGAAGGCATACGCATCGTCTCCGGCAATATCCTCTCCGGCACCAACGTCGGAATGGACGGATATCTCGGATTCTTCGACAACTGCATCACCATCATAGGAGAGGGTACCGAGGCCGAACTCTTCGGATGGATTCGCCCCATCCGCTACAAGCAGTTCAGCACGGACCACTGCTACTTCTCCTGGCTGATGCCCTGGCGCAAGTACGACATGGACACCAATCTCCACGGAGGTCCTAGGGCATTCCTTGTCAGCGACTCCTACTATGCAAAAGTTCTCCCTATGGACATCTATCCCCTCTTCCTTGTCAAGGCCTGCCTTGCCGGGGATATAGACAAGATGGAGAAATTCGGAATCTACGAAGTGCTCCCCGAAGACCTCGCCCTCTGCGAGTTCGTGGACCCTTCAAAGAACAATATTCAGGATATTATATCAAAGGGTATCGATTTGATGCTCAAAGAAATGGCTTGAAAGTATGAACAAGATTTTTGAAAAAGGCGGAAAACTTTACTTCCTCCACTCAACCGTCGACGCTTTTGAGACATTCCTCAGAGTGCCTCCTACCGTCACCCGCAAAGGCGCGCACATACGCGACGCCGTCGATCTGAAACGTATCATCATCCTGGCCCTCATAGCAGTGGTTCCGACCGCAATCTTCGGAATGTGGAACGTCGGATTCCAGCACGACCTTGCCGATGCAAGCGTGAATATGAACGTGCTCCAGGAGTTCTGGTACGGTCTGCTCAAAGTACTTCCCCTCTACATCGTTTCCTACGTAGTCGGACTCTTCATCGAATTCGGCACTGCGCAGATTCGCGGGGAGGAAGTCAACGAAGGATTCCTGATGACAGGTTTCCTCATCCCTCTCATTGTCCCCGTGGACGTTCCTCTCTGGATGCTCGCAGTTGCAGTGGCTTTCGCCACCATCTTCGGAAAGGAAGTCTTCGGAGGAACAGGTATGAACATCTGGAACCCCGCACTGCTTACCCGTGCATTCCTTTTCTTCTCATATCCTAACGATATGTCCGGAGCAAACGGATGGATTTCCCTCAAAGGATGCGGGCAGCTCGTTGACGGATTCACCGGAGCAACCCCCCTCGCCATTGCAACCGACGGAATGGATGCTCTCACAAATGCAGGCGCCCAGTACTCCACAAGTTTCTGGACAATGTTCTGGGGAGGTGTCCCGGGAGCGGTCGGTGAGACAAGCACCATCGCTATCCTGCTCGGCGCCATCCTCATCATCTGGACGGGAGTCGGAAGCTGGAAGACAATGATCTCCAGCGTTGCCGGAGCGTTGTTCATCGGCGGACTCGCAAACCTCCTCGGAGCAAGCGACATCCCCTGCTACTATCACCTCGTGATGGGCGGCTTCGCATTCGGTACCGTATTCATGGCCACCGACCCTGTGACCTCGGCCCAGACCGAGACCGGAAAGTACATCTACGGATTCTTCATCGGTGCAATGTGCGTGATCATCCGCCTGTTCAACCCCGGATACGCGGAGGGTATGATGCTTGCGATCCTGCTCGGCAACACCTTCGCTCCTCTCATCGACACCTGTGTGACTTCCTGCCACATCAAGGCCAGAAACAGAAAAGTTGTTGTACGCTAAATACTTCGAGTTATGAACACTAACAGCAACGTTTATACAATAATCTACACCACGCTGGTATGCGTGCTTGTAGCGGCTATCCTCGCCTTCGCTTCCCAGAAGCTTGCCCCCAAGCAGCAGGAGAACGAAAAGGCCGAGAACATCAGCCAGATCCTTACCGCCGGAAAGTTCGGCACCAAGGAAGAGTGGCAGGCAGCCGGAAATGCGGCAATCGTACAGTACTATAAGGACAATGCCGCCGTAGCATTCACGGTCAACGCCGAAGGACAGAAGGTACGCGACCTCGACATCGCTTCCGCCGAAGTTTACGGAGTTCCGGGACTCAAGGCCCAGAACTACAACATCAAGGGAGGAAAGCCTTACGATATTCCCGTATATCAGTTCAAGAACGGAATCACAGTCGTCGCCATCTACGGCGCGGGACTCTGGGGACCTGTCTGGGGATACATTTCCCTTTGCAACGACCTCCAGACCATCTGCGGCGCATATTTCGACCACGAATCCGAAACTCCGGGTCTTGGCGGCAAGATAAAGGACGACCCTTCATTCCGCGCAGCATTCGCGGGTGAAAAAATCACTCTCGGAGAGAATCCTTTCGACATCGTCAAGGGCGGCGCTCCCGGTGGAGTGCTCGATGACAGCAAGGTTGACGCCATCACCGGTGCAACCATGACCTCCAAAGGTCTTGACGCCGCCATCGACAACTGGATCAGCTCATACGTTCCATACATCAACGCAGTCCTCGCTTCAAAGGCTGCCGAGACAGAAAATGCAGAGGAGGAATAAATTATGGCAAAGTTAAAGGAAACAATCCTCAACCCGATTCTCAAGGGCAATCCGATTACGGTCCTTGTCCTCGGTATCTGCTCTTCGCTGGCAGTAACGGTAGAGCTTAAGGGCGCGCTTGTAATGGCGCTTTCAGTAACCATCGTCACAGGTCTCTCGAGCCTTGTATGCTCGCTTCTGAGAAAGACCATCCCCAACCGCGTGCGAATCATCATCCAGCTCGTCGTAGTCGCGCTGATGGTGATCCTCGTCGACCAGGTCCTCAAGGCTTACGCCTACGCCATCGACAAGCAGCTCTCGGTGTACATCGGACTTATCATCACCAACTGTATCGTAATGGGCCGCATCGAGGCCTTCGCGCTTGGCAACAAGCCGATCCCCTCGCTTCTCGACGGACTCGCAAACGGTATCGGTTACGGTCTGATTCTGATTGCCGTGGCTTTCGTGCGTGAACTCCTGGGCAGCGGCACCCTTCTCGGATACCCTGTCCTCAGTGCAATCGGATATGTTAACAACGGTCTCGTTATCCTGCCTCCAATGGCGCTGATCATCCTCGGATGCATCATCTGGATACATCGCAGCATCGACAAAGATCTTCAGGAGAAATAGCCCTATGGAATATTTAAGCTTATTTGTAAAGTCTATCTTCGTAGACAATATGATCTTTGCATACTTCCTCGGTATGTGCTCATACCTGGCAGTATCAAAGAACGTAAAGACAGCCAACGGGCTTGGTATCGCGGTCATCGCCGTGCTCCTCATCACGCTTCCTGTCAACTACCTTCTGAACACATACGTTCTCAAGGCCGGAGCTCTCAGCTGGCTCAGTCCGAAACTTGCAAACGTGGACCTGAGCTTCCTCAGCTTCATCCTCTTCATCGCGGTCATCGCGGCAATCACCCAGGTTGTGGAAATGATTGTGGAGAAATTCCTCCCTTCCCTCTACTCCTCGCTGGGCATCTACCTTCCGCTTATCGCCGTAAACTGCGCCATCCTCGGAGGCTCCCTCTTCATGCAGCAGAGGGATTTCGCCAACGTCGGTGAATCAGCAGTCTACGCTCTCGGAAGCGGCATAGGCTGGTACCTCGCAATCGTGGCACTCGCCGCAATACGTGAGAAGATGCAGTACAGCAACGTTCCCGCCGGCCTCAAGGGCATTGGCATCACGTTCATCACTGTAGGTCTCATGGGTATAGCATTTATGGCATTTATGGGTATAGCACTTTAAGATTATGAACAGCACACTTATATCAGCAATGATCCTTATGGTGGTTGTCATCCTCGTACTGGTGACTGTACTTCTCGTCATCAAATCGGCAATCACCCCCAAGGGTACAGTAAAAATCGACATCAACAACGGCAAGAAGATTCTCGACGTCGCTCCGGGCGGCTCTCTTATGGGAACCCTCGCCAACGAAAAGATCTTCCTTCCTTCAGCCTGCGGCGGAAAGGCCAACTGCGGCCAGTGCAAGGTACAGGTTCTCGAAGGCGGCGGGGAGATCCTTCCCACCGAAGTCGGATTCTTCAACCGCAAGCAGATAAAGGAAGGCTGGCGCCTCGGCTGCCAGGTCAAGGTGAAGGACAATCTGAAGATTCAGGTTTCCGACAGCGCGCTTTCCGTCAAGAAACTCGAATGCGAAGTCATCTCGAACAAGAACGTTGCCACCTTCATCAAGGAATTCGTGGTAAGGCTTCCGGAAGGTGAGGAACTCGAATTCAAGAGCGGCGAGTACATCCAGATTGACATTCCCGCATACGAACTTTATTTCAAGGATATAGACGTGGATCCGATTTA